>CAZKQM010000024.1:0-35015 GCA_964554895.1 uncultured Maribacter sp.
AACACTATGTGAATTAATACATGTTTAAGTAAAAGAAAGATTATATTTATCAAAACAACACTGAATTTATATGAAAAAAGTGCTGACTATCTTTTCGTTTATCATCCTTTTATATTCTTGTGCAGAAAAAGAAAACACAAATTCATCCGAAGAAAAAAGAATACTTCCCGAGCTAAATGCCAACCGCTATAATGTTGCTTTTTTAATAATGAATGGCACATATAATACCGAGTTTACTGCGCCTTTTGATATTTTTCAGCATACCCAGTATCGCAAGGGTATTAGAGCTATGAATACCTTTACAGTGGCCAATACATTAGATCCAATTACCACTTTTGAAGGAATACGAATTTTACCAGATTTTGATTATACTAAAGATGTGTTGCCAAAAATTGACATTTTAGTGGTACCAAGCGCTGAGCATCATTTGGGTAGTGATCTTGAAGATGAATTGATGATTAATTTTGTAAAGAATACAGATAAAGAAGCTTTGTATATGACCAGTCATTGTGATGGTGCTTTTGTTTTGGCCAAAGCCGGTTTGCTAGATGAAGTTGCATCAACCACCTTTCCGAGTGATATTGTAAAGTATAAAAAAATGTTTCCACAATTAAACGTGAAAGATAGTGTGCTTTTTGTTCATGACGGCAAATACATTACTTCAGCAGGTGGTGCAAAAAGTTTTGAAGCATCACTTTATTTGTGTGAGATTTTATACGGAAAGCAAGTTGCTCGATCTCTTGCTGGCGGACTGGTCATTGACTGGAATGTAGATAAGGTGGAAAAACTTATTCTTCAATAAGATCGTAACGAGCATCTTCTAAATATTTAGCAACCATGTTATTAAATTCTGGCGTCAATCTAAATATAGCCGTATCGGGCAGCGCATACAATTCATCTTTATTTGTATACCCGTTTTTCAAAAGTTCTTCAAGGTAAAAAAGCGCCGTACCATAATCCTCAACTTTCGCATTGAAAGAAATTATTTTTAAATAGGCATCGTATGATTTAGGTGCTGTTACCGTGCTTAACATCCAAAGAAAATTTAATGCTTCGACATCAATCACATTGGCCGAGTTAATAATATCAATATTATCAGCAATTAAAGCATTGATATAACCTTTGAGCCTTTTACCCATTTGCTGTTCGTATACATTACTACTGGTATTATATTTATTTAACTGATCCATTTGATATTGCCACCATCCTAAATTGTTGTAATTATAGGTCAAAACATCTTCCTCTAAATAAAATACATAATCTTCTTTTATGAAGGATTCTTTAAAAAGAACATTACTAATACTTCTATTTTGATTTCTATATAACTTTGTTTTTCGCAAGGTTTTAGAACTTTGTTTTAATGAATCAACGCTTCGCAAATTAGCGTAAAGAGTAGTTACTTCTTGAAGTAGTTTATGGGCTTGATGGGGTTTATTTTTTTTAACTAACGTACTTATGTTACCTAAATGTGAGGCGTAAGCTCGTTGTATGAATACAGAATCTTTTGCCCAATTGCCTTTTGCCATTTGCCCCAATTTTAAAATTCGCAATGCCTCAGCTATTTTCTCTTTTTCAGGCCAGACTTCACCACCATCAAACTCAAGAAGATTATTTTGAAATTTTAAATTCTTTAAAACAATCTGACCATTCAACATTTCGGTATAATTGAAATCTTCATTACCCACAATACCCACAAAATGAAATGGATTTTTACGACTTAAAACTGCATAATTTGGTACAGAAGAGCTCATAGATAGTACACCCTTTACTTCTTTTAAAAAGGTTGGCATCAAGGAGGCTAAACGCGCTCCGTCAGAAAAACCAGCTGTAAAAACTCCATTCTTTGTAATGGGTACCATTTTAAAAACAGCTTGAAACATATTTCTTGAAATCAGCACATTTTTGGAGAGGGAAAGAGAATCATGAACTGTGTTTGAGGCAGCTAATATAAACTGTTCTTTTTCAGCAGCCTCTCTTAACATACTTAATACTTGTCTGCTTCTACCTTTAGCATCATACACGAAGACCACCGGCCAACTTTTACTCATTTCAAAAGCAGTAGGAAGGTAAAGTGCGAAGCTTTCTGATACTGAATCATTGACAGCAATACGATCAAAAATGACTCCTTTTTTTAAGCTAATTTGTTGCGTAAAACCTAAAAAAGAAAAACCTAGAAGAAAATAGAGTAAAGATTTTTTCATTTATTCTAAATAGCATTCACTAATTTATATCAAAAATAAAGCCAAAAAATATAGAACCAACAAATTGATTGAGAATTAGTTCAGAGAAATGATGAAGTAATCATTCGCCAATGGCACCCATTTCAACACCTTCAGAGTAGGCCACTTTTATATGATTCGCATTAAAGGCTGCCTTGATTACTTTATTCGCTTGAAAAGTAACCTCCCAATAATCATTTGGCATTACATATGGTCTTACTAATAATTGAACATTATGCGAGTCAAAGTTTTCAATACCCACATCAGGTATAGGTTCTTTTAAAACTTTGGGTAATTCAAGTAAGGCGTCAATAATAACTTTTCTAACCTTTGGAAAGCTTTCATCATAGGGCATTGTTACTGAAAGTTCAAGCCTAATTCTTCCTTTTTCTGAAAAATTAGTAACTACTGAATCAGTAATTTTTGAGTTAGGTACAATAAGAACTTTATTGCCAGGGGTTAATAAATCGGTACTAAAAATTCCTATTTCCTCTACCCTACCAAACTTATCTTCAAGTTGTATCCAATCGCCAATCTTGTAGGGTTTTAATGTTAAAATTAAAATGCCTGAAGCAAAATTACCGAGACTTCCTTGCAATGCCATACCAATAGCAAAAGCCGCTGCTGCAAGAATACCAAGGAGTCCGGTTAAATCTGCGCCTACTACTTTGGCGATAATCATGATGACAATACCTTTGAAAATTATATTGGCAACAGAAGAAAGAAAAGGACGTAAGGTGTTTGATACACCTGCCTTTTCAAGAAGAATACCAACCCAGGTCAATAATTTCTTAACAATCTTAAAACCGATCCAAAGAATAAGTCCGGCGATTAAAATTCGAGGCAAAAAGAAAAGCGCACTTTCAAGCGCATTTTGCATGAACTGTTCAATTTTTTCAACATCCATAGTATTAAAAATAAGAAAACGTATTGAAATTTTATAACATAAAAGATTCTAAATCTTGAATACCCTAATTACTTTCTATTGTACTATAGGAGCATTAGTAATAACATTTGAAAGAATAATATGCGTTCTTGTCTCACCATAAGTTATGAGTTGGTCAATGAATTTCTCTAGATGAAATTGATCTTTAAAAACTACCTCCATAACAATGTTTTCATTTCCGGTAATTCTGTAACAATTAATCACCTCATTAAACTCAGTAACCTTTGATAAAAAGGGCTTGAGCTTACCCATAAAAGCGCGTAAAGTTATTATAGCTTTGAGCTGATGACCTGTTTTAGCATGAGAAACGCGCACACTATAGCCTTCAATTATCTCAAGTTCTTCTAAACGTCTTACACGCTCTGCAACTGCCGCCGAAGTCAAACCCACATGACGACCAATTTCTGAGAAAGATGCACGTGCATTTTCTTGCAAAAATTTTAGAATACTCCAGTTTAACGCATCAATTTTAATATTCAAAATATATTTTTTAAATAATTTAAAAATTAAAGCAAAAATACATATTTACTAATAAAATTAAATATAATTGTTCTAAATTGAATGTAACTTTAGGTAAGAAATTGCGAAATCAACATGTCTTATTCTCATCTAGGTGCCATACCCGTTTATAAAAAAGCATTAGAGCTAAGAGAAATCAGTAGAGCTCTAGGTAGTTACATTTCTTTTAATAAAGATGTTGTAAGGCAATGTACCTCAAATAGTTTAAGAGATAATATTGTTGATTTATTAATTTCAGATTCTAATACCATACCCGAACAAATTGCTGAAGTTGAAAAATCACAATCTTACGCACAGCAATTAAAAAGTGTTAATTTGATAACTATTCTGTTACGTAATCTTAATTCATATTGCACGGGTCTTGAGAAAGACGGCGTTCAAGAAAAAGATTATCTCAATTTATTAAGAACTGAGTTAGCTTCATTTAGAGAGTCCTTTAAAAAATGGAGAAGTGACGTTGAATAATTTTGATGTAGCGCTACACGAATCAAAAACCACAATTTAAGTTTCATTTGATATTTTAATTGTTCTAATTTTAGTGCTTAGAAAAGTAGAACATTGAAAACAATCATCTTAATTAGTTGTCGTGATAAACAGGGTATCATTTGTGCTATCACAAGTTTTATTAGCAAGCACAAGGGTAACATTATTTACCTTGATCAGCATGTAGATAAAATCGCCGATATCTTTTTCATGCGTCTTGAAAGCGAATTTGACACCTTTGATTTTTCGATTGAAGAATTTAAAAGAGAATTCGAATCTAGCTTGGCAATGCCATACCAAATGAAATGGACCATTGAAATGGAGAGTACTGTTCAGAGAATGGCACTTTTTGTTTCAAAATATAATCATTGCATGTATGACCTACTAAGCCGCCATCATTCAGGTGAATTAGAAGTTGAAATTCCGTTGATTATCAGTAATCATAATGATTTACGTCATATAGCTGAGCAATTTTCAATTCCGTTTTATCATATTCCTGTCACTAAAAGTACAAAGCAGGCGGCAGAACAAGAGCAATTAAACTTACTTCAAGAAAAAGGTGTTGATTTTGTGGTACTCGCGCGCTACATGCAAATCATTAGTCCGTTAATCATTAATAAGTATTTCAATAAAATCATCAACATACACCATTCATTCTTACCCGCTTTTGCGGGCGCTAAACCTTATCACGCCGCATTTAAACGGGGTGTAAAAATAATAGGTGCGACCAGTCATTATATCACTGAAGAACTTGATGCAGGCCCAATAATTGAACAAGATGTAATTACGGTTTCGCATGCCCACACTATTAAAGACCTTATTTCAAAAGGAAAAGATTTAGAAAAGATTGTACTTTCAAGAGCCGTAAAACAACATATTAATCTTAAAACTATTGTCTACAATAACAAAACGGTTGTATTTTCTTAGTACTGAATCTACCTGAAAATGGCATAAAACTTAAAAAATACCTAAAAATCAACTACTTAACAATATTCATGAATTAAATACGTTGTAATTTTAGATTCGAATAGATAATCAGTTTAAGAATTGATTATTAGTTTTATTTGAGTTAGTAATTTTTTGAGTTAGTTAGTTATTAAAAACCGGTGGGAGCATCGGTTTTTTTTGTTGCTCTATTTCCTGAATCAACAGGGCTTCCCAACTGATATCAGATATGTAATTAACAACCAAATTATTGAAGATTTCTGGTTGCTCAACATTAACCACATGACCACAATGCTCAATTAGAAGTAGGCTAGAGTTTTCATGCTGTTGTACTATTTTTTTAACCGATGGCAAAAAAAGATAATCTTGACCACCCATCACATATAGCGTTGGTGTATTTATTACTGTTGTTCTAAATAAACGAAGCAACGGGTTAACATCAGCCGTCAACCTATACCATCTTAAAAATTCTTTTTTACACAATTTCTTTGCTTCGCGAACAAACAGTAGCCGTGATTCTCTATGATTACTATGTGGCATAATAATAAATGCAAAGAACTTGTAAAGCCATATATATGGCACAACCGATTTAAATACATTGCCTAACCTCATCAAAATTTGTGACCTCACATCGAGCTTCATAATAGCACCACCCATTACCAAGCTTTCAACACGCTCAGGAAACTCCTCGGCTAACTTTCGAATTAATATGGTACCCAAAGAAATACCGACAAAATGTGATTTCTTAATTTTTAAAGCATTAATAACTTCAACAATGTCATTTGTGATAGCTTCAAAAGTATACTTTTCAGCAAATGCATCCTTAAGTTTAGGTTTTGAATTTCCGTGACCCCGCAAGTCGATTAGTAGAATATTAAAACGACTTCTAAACTCTCTAATTTGTTTATGCCAAATAGATGAACTACCCCCTGCCCCATGAATGAAGGTTACCCAAACTAATGAGTCTTTATGTTTATAGGTGGTGTAGTTTAGCATAGTATTCTATTCGCTTTCAAAATTTGCGAATTCACAATGTATTAAATCTTTTCAAAGAATACCTCTTTTTAAAGTAAATTTTAACGATTAATCATAACCCAAATAGACTGAGAAAGATGCCATTTGAACAGATCAACTAATTTTTCTTTTATAATATCGAATTTTTACATCTAAAAGTTCTTATCAGACGTATATTTAATATCGATAAAACCATTTGCTATGAAAAATCAATATTGTAAAATTGGAGCTGTTACCCCGATAGCCTTGAATAGAAGTTCTATTCACTTGCTACAATATCAGTATGAAAAATTTTTAGAGAGAGCCGCAAAAAGTGATGCTCAACTCAAAGACTATTTTGAACTGAAAGCGCAAAAATTAAATAAGATTTTAGAAAATTTAGCTTAACTCTTAAGCTTTTCAAGTTCAATCTTCATTTCTATTTGAATACTTTTCGCTTTTTTGGCAGCACTTTCTGCAAAATCAATATTCTTAGAGGCATAAATAATTCCTCTTGAAGAGTTTACTAATAAACCAACCCTTTCTGTAATTCCATATTTACAAACCTCTTGTAAATTACCTCCTTGTGCGCCAACACCAGGTACTAAAAGAAAATGATTAGGTATTATTTTTCTAATATCTTGAAGGTATTCGGCTTTTGTAGCTCCTACCACATACATCAAGTTTTCAGCGTTTTTGTAGGTTTTTGATACCTCAAGAACCTCTTTGTACAACTCTTTCCCTTCTATAGTTTTCGTCTGAAAATCAAAAGCACCCTCATTTGATGTCAAAGCCAACAAAATAGTATGCTTATTCTGAAAGGCGAGAAAAGGTTCTACAGAATCTTTTCCCATGTATGGCGCTATGGTAATAGAATCAAAATTCAAATCTCCAAAAAATGCCTGTGCATATCTTGTTGAGGTATTGCCAATATCGCCTCTTTTAGCATCAGCAATGGTAAAAATTTCAGGATGATGCTCATTTAAATAATCTATTGTTTTCTTCAGTGCCTGCCAACCTTTAATTCCGTATGCCTCATAAAATGCAATGTTTGGCTTATAGGCAACGCACAAATGATGCGTGGCATCAATAATCGCTTTATTAAAAGCAAATATGGGGTCTTCTTCAGAATGCAAATGTTCGGGTACTTTATCTAAATCAGTATCTAAACCAATACAAAGAAATGATTGTTTTTTATGGATCTGTGCCACCAGTTCTTTTGTAGTCATACGAGCATGTCTCCTCGAGCGCAGTCGAGCGAATTTTAAACTTTATGTGCCCGTAGTTCTCGACTGCGCTCGAACGGACAAAACAATTTTATATCGTAACCATTAAAACGTCTCAGAAGCCTCTTTTAGTTTTTCGGTATTTTCAACTAAGCGCAATTCTTCAACAATTTTTTGAATATCGCCATTAATGATATTTTGTAAATCATAAAGGGTCAACCCTATTCTGTGATCGGTTACCCTACCTTGAGAATAGTTATAGGTTCTAATTTTTGCGGATCGATCTCCGCTACTCACCTGAGAATTTCTTTTGGCAGCATCTTCTTCTTGCTTTTTGGCTAGTTCTAAATCATAAAGTCTAGAACGTAAAACTCGAAAAGCCTTATCCTTGTTTTTATGTTGTGACTTTTGATCTTGGCATTGTGCTACTAATCCGGTGGGAATATGCGTTAAACGAACTGCTGAATATGTAGTATTTACAGACTGACCACCAGGACCCGAAGAGCAGAAAAAATCTACACGTACATCTTTGGGGTCAATCTGTACGTCAAAATCTTCAGCCTCAGGCAAAACCATTACCGTTGCGGCACTGGTATGCACCCTTCCCTGCGTTTCAGTTTGTGGCACTCGCTGTACCCGATGCACTCCAGCTTCAAACTTTAAAGTGCCATATACATCTTTACCCGAAACCTCAAACTGAATTTCTTTATAGCCCCCATTCGTACCTTCGCTTAAATCAATAACATTGGTTTTCCAACCTCTTGATTCACAGTATTTGGTATACATTCTAAATAAATCTCCCGCAAAAATACTTGCTTCATCGCCACCCGTTCCTGCTCTGATTTCCATAACCACATCTTTGGCATCTTCAGGGTCTTTAGGAATCAGCATAACCTTTATTTCTTCTTCTAAACCAGGTATCGCTTCTTTGGCTTCTTCTAACTGCATTTTGGCCATTTCAACCATTTCTGAATCACTTCCATCAGCAATGATTTCCTCGGCTTCTTCAAGATTATTGGTAAGTTCTATATACAAATCTCGCTTTTCAACAAGGTCTTTAAGATCGCTATATTCTTTGGTAAGTTTCACATAACGTTTTTGGTCAGAAATGACATCAGGCTGAATTATTAGGTCTGACACCTCATCGAAACGTTGTTTTACAATGTTTAATTTATCAATCATAATCCATTGTGCTCTTGGCATGCGAATTTACAATAAATTTGTACATTTATTGAGAACATTACAATTTGGAAAACTCTGTTTTTAATCTAAAAACCCTTCAACTTGGGTTTCAATTTTATAAAAATTTACTTTTTATAAGTCAGTTTTTAAACTTGGTTCTTTTCTTTTCTAAAAAGTCACTGTTCTTTATTGTTACATTGAAATTTTTTCTTTTCGGAATCTTGTTTTTGTATTATGCGAACAACGCATCAAAACAAAAATTGATTTTTTATAAAAACTTTGGCATTTCATCTCTTCTTTTGTTTCTAACTTCCTTCCTCATTGATACCATACTTACCTTTTTAATGGTTGTAATATTGAAGCAATTTTGATAATTGAAATAGACAGTGTTGAGTTAAACTTCGATAAAAAAAGAATTCTTTACGGGATTTACTTAAAAGCCGAGACAGGTAAGGTAACTGGAATACTTGGTAGAAATGGATGCGGAAAAACTTCTCTCTTACGTATTCTTTTTGGTGACCTGAAACCCAAGTATAAGAATATTCGATTAGATGGAAAGAATCAAAAAAACCAATTATTTAAAACAAATAAGGTTGCTTATTTACCACAACATCAATTACTTGCCAAAAACATGAAAATAAAAAAAGCTTTTGATTTGTTTCAAGTTGATTGGCAACATTTTATTAGCGCTTTTAGTTCTTTTAAAATATATTTAAAAAGCAGAATCAGTGAGCTTTCTTCTGGTGAACAACGTGTTATCGAAACCTATCTTATTTTAAATTCTAGAAAGGCAATCATTTTACTAGACGAGCCCTTTTCATTCGTTGCCCCTTTATATGTTGAAAAATTTAAAACTCTAATTCAAGAAAAAAAGAAAAAATCTGCCATCTTATTAACAGATCACTTCTATCGTGAAATTCTTGACATCAGTGATTCAATTTATTTACTTAAAAATGGATCTTCTAAATTGATACAATCTAAGGTTGAATTAGAAAATGAAGGATATCTACGTTCGAGTGAATGACAAATTTAAACTCGGAAGGTAAATTGTAACCTTAAGAATATGAAGTAAAAAAAACTATCCTACAATAAAAAAAGGAAAAGCGATTTTTCTCAACAGCTAATCCTAAAAACGCCTCATTCAAAAACCCTAAGCATATCGCCATTTAACTCAGTCTGATATACTGTTATAGGTTTAGCAGCACCTAAACCTACCTGATTTAAAGGTTCACCGGTTTGGCTAAATATTGAACCATGCACATCACAATAAAAAATTCCGCCATTAACCGCATTGAAACGCACCTGGTCATAACCTCTATGACTACATACCTGGGTGGCAGCGATATAATTACCCTCAAGGTTTTTGGCGACTACCACTAAATCTTTAAGAATGAACCCTCCATTAGTAGCTAGATTTGAAGCTTCTTCAGAGGTCAAATCAATGGTAAAATCAACGCCTGTAGGCTCATCAACCTGAATTCCTTCTTTAGAACAACTTTGTAGGCAAGGAAAAGTAAGTGCAAAAGCAGCACCTGCGCCTAAACTTTTTAAAAATTGTTTTCTTTCCATAGCAGTAGGTATTTACTATAGAAAACGCAATTTTGAATTGAATCGTATACCTTAATAGTGGTAGGTGCCAAATTCACTACTTATGGTAAGTTTTTTGGACAAACTTTCTTCTACACGACCAATAATTTTGCATTCAACACCAAATTGGTTGGCAATTTTAATAAGGTCTTCGGCAATTTTCTCGTTTACGTAAAGTTCCAAACGATGTCCGCAATTAAAAACTTGATACATTTCTTTCCAACCTGTACCTGACTGCTCTTGTATCAATTTGAACAAAGGTGGAATAGGAAAAAGATTGTCTTTAATAATGTGGTTTTGCTCAATAAAATGAAGAATTTTTGTTTGCGCGCCCCCACTGCAATGCACCATACCATGAATATCTTCTGAGGTAAATTTTTCAAGGATTTTTTTTACTATAGGAGCATAAGTTCTAGTTGGAGACAAGACCAATTTACCTGCGTCTAAAACAGAATCAACTACAGCATCGGTCAATTTTGTATTGCCCGAGTATACCAACTCTTCTGGAACGGAAGCATCAAAACTTTCTGGATACTTTTCAGCCAAATATTTTGAAAATACATCATGGCGAGCTGATGTGAGTCCGTTACTTCCCATTCCGCCATTATATTCGGTTTCATAAGTGGCCTGCCCAAAAGAAGCAAGGCCTACAATGACATCTCCGGCAGCAATATTTGCATTATCAATGACATCGGTTCGTTTCATTCTTGCGGTAACTGTAGAATCAACAATAATAGTACGCACCAAATCGCCCACATCTGCCGTTTCTCCACCTGTTGAGTGAATGGTAATGCCATGAGTTTTTAAATCTGAAATCAATTCTTCGGTACCGTTTATAATGGCAGACAAAACTTCACCTGGAATCAAATTTTTATTCCTGCCAATGGTAGATGACAACATAATATTATCAGTAGCACCTACACAAATTAAATCGTCAATATTCATGATTAAAGCATCTTGTGCGATACCTTTCCAAACTGAAATATCTCCGGTTTCTTTCCAATACATATATGCTAAAGAGGATTTGGTGCCCGCACCATCAGCATGCATAATGAGACAATAGTCATCATCATTAGTCAAATAATCAGGAACAATCTTGCAAAATGCCTGCGGAAATAAACCTTTGTCAATATTCTTTATAGCGTTATGTACATCTTCTTTTGATGCTGAAACGCCTCTTTGGTTATATCTTTCGCTATGTGAAGAACTCATCAATTTTATTTGGGGCAAAAATAAGTGAAATGCACAAATTTGAATTGTATTTGTTGGCTACTTTATAAACAAAAGTTCGCTATATTTTGTTAATGGCCAAAACTCATCAGCAAGTAAACGCTCTAATTTATCGCTATGTAATCTTATCGCATCAAATTGAGGTTTAACATCTTCAGCATAGGCCGCCGCCTTCTTTATGGTACTTTCTAAAACATTCGCCTTTTTTCTACTCTCTATCATTGCATCTGCTTTCTTTTTTAAGGCATCAATATGACCAGCCATTTCTTCAATAATTTGCAACTGTGCTGCTGCTAGTTTTTTGTATGAAGCGCCATAGATTTCTTTTAATTGGCCAACATTAGTAAGCAACACATTCTGATAGGCTACGGCTGCCGGAATAATGTGGTTGTTTACTAATTCATTTATGATGCGGCCTTCAATTTGCAAATGAAGAATATAGGCTTCTAACTCAACTTCTTGCCTAGCTTTTACTTCAATTTCACTCATCACCTTCATACTTTCAAAAAGCGTCAAGCTTTCTTTTGAGGTAAGAACTTTGAGAGCCTCAGGTGTTGTTCTATTATTACTAAGCTTTCTTTTTTTCGCTTCTTTTTCCCAATCAACACTGTAGCCATCGCCATCAAAACGAATTCTTTTTGAAGTCTTAATATACTCCCTTAAGACATTAAAAACAGCTTCATCTTTTTTCAAATTCTTTGTATCAACCAATACATCAACTTCCTTTTTAAAGGCAATCAATTGCTTGGCAACAATAGTATTTAAAACCGTCATAGGTTTGGCGCAATTGGCTTTAGAACCTACGCCACGTATTTCAAATTTATTTCCGGTAAACGCAAAAGGAGAGGTGCGGTTGCGATCGGTGTTATCCATTAAAATTTCAGGAATCTTACCAACCACATTTAATTTCAATTCAGTCTTTTCCTCAGGCGATAATTTGCCCATAGAAACCCCTTCCAATTCATCTAAAACACCACTTAATTGCGTACCAATAAAAATTGAAAATATAGCTGGCGGCGCTTCATTTGCCCCTAATCGATAATCATTACTGGCTGATGCAATTGATGAACGCATCAATTCTTCATAGGTATCAACCGCTTTTATCGTATTAATAAAGAAGGTTAAAAACTGTAAATTTTTCATAGGTGTAGACCCCGGACTCAATAAATTAACACCCGTATCAGTTGCTAAAGACCAATTGTTGTGTTTACCCGATCCATTGATTCCTGCAAAGGGCTTCTCGTGAAAAAGCACTTTAAATTGATGCTTTTCAGCAATTTTATCCATCACATCCATTAATAAAAGATTGTGATCAACAGCAAGGTTTGCCTCTTCAAAAACAGGTGCCAATTCAAATTGATTAGGTGCCACTTCATTATGACGTGTTTTTACAGGAATACCTAGTTTGGTACATTCCTTTTCAAGTTCACTCATAAAGCTCAAAACACGATCCGGAATTGTTCCGAAATAATGATCATCTAACTGTTGCCCTTTAGCAGCGGGTTGCCCCACCAAAGTACGACCTGTAAAACGAAGATCAATTCTTGAATCGGCCAGTGCTTTATCAATCAAAAAATATTCTTGCTCCCATCCAAGCGTAGCATTAACTTTAGTAACATTTTTATCAAAATATTTAGCCACTGCAGTTGCAGCTTCGTCAACCGCATTTAACGCGCGCAGTAAAGGCGCTTTATTATCTAAAGCCTCGCCCGTATAAGACACAAATATAGTGGGAATGCACAAAGTGGTTTCATAAATAAATGCCGGACTCGTGGGATCCCATGCCGTATATCCTCGCGCTTCAAAAGTGTTTCGAATACCACCACTCGGAAAACTTGAAGCATCAGGCTCTTGCTGTACCAGTTGGCGACCCCCAAACTTTTCCAAGGCACGCCCATCAAGTAATAAATCAAAAAAAGCATCGTGCTTTTCTGCCGTTGACCCGGTTAAAGGTTGAAACCAATGGGTATAATGAGTAGCCCCCATCGAAATTGCCCAACCTTTCATGGCTTCTGCCACCTGATCGGCAATTTTGCGATCAATTTTAGAACCAGAAAAAATAGCACCTTGAACACTTTCAAGGGCATCTTTTGTTAAAAATTGCAACATACGCTCTTCATTGAAAACGTTTTGTGCAAAAAGGTCAGATCGTCTTCCTTTTTCTTCAATTACAATTCGATTTCGATTCCTACTTTCCGCAATTGCTTCAAATCTTGCTTTGGCCATAATAGAATTTGGTCTTTTAGAGTGTCTGCTATTTATTAATTTGACAAAATTAACACCATAATTTAGTTTTTTCGTAACGAACCCTCTTAAAAATAGGGGGAAGAATAAAAATAATAACTTTTAATAACTTTACCCCCCAAGAAACTAGGTAAATTACTTAAATCTTATATTTTTGTCTGTCTTTTAAAATTTGGAATAATTAACGGCTAAAATTATGAGTAAAACAAAATTAGAGTACATCTGGTTAGATGGATACTTTCCGACACAAAACATGCGTAGCAAAACTAAAGTTGTGAATGACTTTAGTGGAAAATTAGAAGATTGCCCAATGTGGTCTTTTGATGGAAGTTCAACAAGACAAGCAGAAGGAGGTTCTTCAGATTGCCTTCTTAAACCGGTAGCAATTTATCCGGATCCTGCGCGAAAAGATGGATTTTTAGTAATGACTGAGGTTTTAAATGCTGATGGCACAGCACACGAATCAAATGGTAGAGCAACTATTGATGATGATGATAATGATTTTTGGTTTGGTTTTGAACAAGAATACTTTATCATGGACACAGCTACACAATTGCCATTAGGTTTCCCTGTTGGTGGTTATCCAGCGCCACAAGGAATGTACTACTGTTCAGTTGGTGGAAAAAATACACATGGTAGAAGTTTAGTTGAAGAGCATGCTGATTTATGTATTGAGGCTGGTCTTAACTTTGAAGGGATTAACCAAGAAGTTGCATCAGGACAATGGGAATTTCAATTGTTCGCAAAGGGAGCAAAAAAAGCAGGTGATGAAATTTGGGTTGCTAGATATTTGTTAGACCGCCTAACTGAAAGTTACGGATGGTACATTGAATACCACCCAAAACCATTAGGAAAAGATATGGACTGGAATGGCTCAGGTATGCATGCTAACTTCTCAAACACAATTTTGAGAACTTGTGGAGATAAAGCTACTTATGAAAAAATATGTGAAGCTTTTAGACCCGTTGTTAAAGAACACATTGATGTTTATGGTGAATTTAACGATCAACGTTTAACAGGTGATCATGAAACTGCGGCGATTACTGATTTCTCTTTCGGAATTTCTGACCGTGGTGCTTCTATTCGTATTCCTATTATTACTGTAGAACAAGGATGGAAAGGTTGGTTAGAAGATCGTAGACCAGCGTCAAACGGAGATCCTTACAAAATTGCAGGAAGAATTATTAAAACTGTAAAATCTGCAAAAGTTTAAGTATAATTAATTGTTGAATAAAAAAAACCGCCTTTGAAAAATCAAAGGCGGTTTTCATTTTTAATGAATTTATTTTGGATGGATGGTACGAAATGTAGCTTTTAAGGCCTCATTGAAGATACTACATGTAATAAACACGCTTTTACTGAATAGTAAAATAAATAAATGCAATATAAATTCCGAGAAGAACAACACCATCACGCCAGTTCAATCGCATCTTGTTAGGAAGAAATACTAATGGTAGTACCAAAAATGAAATACCGAGCATCCAGAAAATATCATTACCCAGCAAGCCTTCATCCACTGCCCGAATAGGCGTAATTATAGAAGTGATGCCCAATACCGCTAACAAATTGAAAATATTGGAGCCTATTAAATTACCCAAAGAAATCGCTTTCTCCTTTTTCATCACGGCTATAATTGAGGCGGCAAGTTCTGGCACACTAGTACCAATTGAAACCACAGTAATGCCAATTACACGTTCACTAACTCCGAATTTTTTCGCTAAGCCAACCGCACCTTCAATGAGTACTTCTGAACCTCCCCAAAGACAGACGCCCCCTAACCCTAAAAATAAAACTGTTTTATACATGGGTAAAAGTACATCGTCTTCAGGCATTTCATCAACTACAGCAGGTTTTTGAAACCGTAGTACATATACCAAAAACAAGAAAAGAACCACCACCATGATGATACCTTCATACTGTTGTAATTCGCCATCAAAGTATATAAAACCAAAAAATAGAAAGGAGGCTAACATCATTACGGGCCAATCAGTTTTATAGAAACTTTTATTGACATTCATGCTTCCTAAAATTATAGTAATACCTAAAACCAATCCTAAATTGGCAATATTTGACCCAACGACGTTGCCTAAAGCCAAATCAGGAAAACCATCTAGCGCAGCTTTAATACTAACAATGAGCTCAGGTGCAGAAGTCGCAAAAGACACCACCGTCATACCGATTACTATTTTAGGAATACTTAAACGGAGTGAAAGTGCTACTGCCGATTTCAACAGCCAATTTCCACCAGCAATGAGTAGAATTAAACCCAAAACAATAAATAGAAGATTTTCCATCTCAAGATTTCGACAAAGATAACAGAAGAAATGAGAACTAAAATTTGATATTATTTCAACGGTAGTTTCACAAATAAAATGATGGAATACCCAAAAATCGAAGTTTTGAGAATGAAAGCCCCCTAACATATTAAAAAAGCCCCAAAAAGGCCCCTTCATTTGTTATAAAATAAAACATATATAAGAATTAACATTACAGAATATTACTTTTTTACAGAAAAAAGTTTAAATGTTATAATCATATGTGTCTTTTAACTACTAAATATGCATTCAGTTGCGCCGATTTTTATGAAAACAGTTGCAAATGAAGATGAAATAAATATATATTGAATGAATAATCGATTAGTGCACAACCTTAGGTTACGACCACAGGTATATAATTTGAAAATTATTAAAATGAGATTGCCGCGGATCATAAAGTCTCGTTTAAAAAGTAAAATGAATGTCTAATCTAAAACCCTCCATTATGATTACACTTGTTAAATTACTGTTAGTTATGATATTATCATTGATCATGATAATAGCTTGAGTTAAATCATATAGGCCTATATAGTAAAGACCGCCATATGGCGGTCTTTTTTAATTCATCACAACCTTTTTATTTTTTGTTTAACCTTTAATACCAAATAATTATGTTACAATATATCGGAATATTAATAGTGCTTTTAGGCACCGCAATTTTAATTGCAAAACCTATTTTTAAAACAAATAAGTTAGTTTCAAGATTTACTATAAAACAAAGCGTACAATTCATTATTGGTGGCTTGATACTCAGTATTATTTCTGGCGCTTTCTTTTATGCTGAACCCGGTACTGCTTATGCAGTTCAATACCCTTGGGGCGGTCAGAAAGCCGTATTTAGACAAGGTATCAACACCAAAATGTGGGGAAGATTGATTCCTTTACAATTTGAATTACCTATTAAATATGTGATTCCTAATTCTGAAGGACACCTTGGCGAACAAAGCGAATATGCGAATGTAGATGCTGCAAAATACTGGGCTTTTAGCGATGCGGTTAAGGCGAGAATTGCAACATCAGTAGTAATTAGTATTAATACTAGTGATGAGGACCAATTTTTATCAGTTGCTGACCGAAATAAGACGGAAAGGAATATGATTAGATCTCGAATAATTCCCAACATAGATCAATCCATCAAAAATACCTGTAAACTTATGGATGCTCAAGATTATATTTCTGGTCAAGCCTCTGACTTTGATCGGTATTTTAGAGACCAATTGGAAAACGGAATGTATGTTTTAGAAGAGTATGTGACTAATGAAGCAAGAGATGTTATTGGCGACAGTACGGTCATTAGAACCATTGTCAATAATGAAAGTAAACAGAAACGCTTTCGTATTAAAATGATAGAGGGTAAACCACAGCGTGAAGAAAGTAATTCATTAAAGGCTTACGGACTAACTGTTGTTCAAGCAGTTGTTACTGAAATTGATTGGGAAGAAACTTTTGATAACCGCTTGCAATTACAAAAGGAAGAAGTGGCTCAAACCCAATTAGAAAAGCAACAGGCAGAACGCGAATTCTATCGTGCTCAAAAAGAAAAGGCACACGGTGAAGCCGAAAAAGCTACTGAAAGAGCGCGTTTAGAAAAAGAACAAATTCAAAAGACCATTACCGCCGAGACCGAAGCTAAAGTAGCTGAATTCAATTTAGTTAAAGAGAAGAAACAATTTGAAGTTGAAAAGTACAAGGCACAAAGTAAGAAGGTCGCTGCTGAAGCAGAGGCGTATCAGAATGCGAAATTAGTTAATGCCGGACTCACGCCTCAAGAGCGTGCAGAATGGGAATACAAAACCGCAGTCGGCGTTGCTCGTGAACTTAAAGAATTAAAGCTACCTGAGCTATACATTGAAGGAAGTACTACTTCTAAAAACTCAAGTGACAATCTTTTAACCTCATTAATTGGAGCAGATTTAGCTAAAAAAATGACGGATAAAAAAGAATAAGCTTTTCTTAAATGAAAAACCCAGTTGAACAAACTGGGTTTTTCTATTTATATTTGAGCATGTCTTTTAAGAAATCAATCTTCAAATTCTTAGCTAAAGTAAATAAGGTGTTACTACCTTCCTATACTAAGAAGCGATTGGATTTAGCCAAAGCTTCAAAATTTCAATTGGCGATAGTTGGTTGGCGTTATTATGTAACAACCAATGCCTTAGATTAATAATGAATTAAAGACTTCACTTTATAATCTTTTAATTTATCTTTTCCGTTTAAAAAATCAAGTTCGATTAAAAAATTGCATTGTACAATTTCGCCACCTAATCTTTCAACTAATTCACACACAGCCTGCGCGGTACCGCCAGTAGCAAGCACATCATCATGAATTAAAACGCGCTCGCCTTTTTGAATGCTATCTTCATGTATTTCTAAACGGTCTTCACCATATTCTAATGAATAGCTTTCACTTATTACTTTATGAGGCAATTTACCTGCTTTACGTACCGGTACAAAACCAGCACTCAATTTTTCAGCCAAAAGAGGTGCAAAGAAAAATCCTCTACTTTCCATACCCACAACCTTGTCAATTCGCTCATTTTCTATCAAAGCATATAGTTCTTGGGCAGCTTTTTTAAACGCATTATGATCTTTTAATAAGGGCGTAATATCTTTGAAGACAATTCCCTTTTTAGGAAAGTCATTAATATCACGTATATAGCTTTTAATTTCCATTTCTTTTATTCTCTGTTATTTTGTGCTAAAAGTAAAAAGAAATATATTTGCAGCCCCTTTTAGGGCAAATTTACGGCCTCGTGGCGCAACTGAATACCCGCCCGTACCAAACTGACGTTAGGAACGTTCGGGCGGGGCGCATAAAACTTGAAATATGTTTTATGTTTACGTTCTTTACAGTAATGATTTTGATAGGTATTATGTCGGTATGACAAAATACCTTGAAAACAGATTATTTGAACACAATTCAGGAAAAATGAAATCTACAAAAGCTTTCATTCCTTGGGTTATTGTTCACAATGAAGTTTTTGAAACTAGAGTTCTTGCAAGGCAAAGAGAAAAATACTTAAAGTCAGCTGCAGGAAGAAGGTGGAGAAAACTTAATATTAGGCCTCGTGGCGCAACTGAATACCCGCCCGTACCGAACTGACGTTAGGAACGTTCGGGCGGGGCGCATAAAACTTGAAGTATGTTTTATGTTTACGTTCTTTACAATAATGATTTTGATAGGTATTATGTCGGTATGACAAAATACCTTGAGAACAGATTAATTGAACACAATTCAGGAAAAATGAAATCTACAAAAGCTTTCATTCCTTGGGTTATTGTTCACAATGAAGTTTTTGAAACTAGAGTTCTTGCAAGGCAAAGAGAAAAATACTTAAAGTCAGCTGCAGGAAGAAGGTGGAGAAAACTTAATATTAGGCCTCGTGGCGCAACTGAATAGCGCATCTGATTACGGCTCAGAAGGTTACAGGTTTGAATCCTGTCGAGGTCACAAATAAATCAACAATAGTTGAAACGGAGCAAGCTCAAATAAAAGAGCTTGCTTTTTATTTGGAGCAAAGCGATAGTTTCTTTTGTAGATTTTCAAAGAAGCGCTATATCGTGATGTGTTATCTTCCTCAAAATAAAGCTACTTTGGTGTATAAATTGTAACTTGGTTAGGAAAATTTTATATGTATGGTAAAAAGTAAAAGCTTAAAAATTATCGGATGTTTTGTAACCCTATTATTTCTTATGGCAAGTTGCTCATCATCTGATACAGATGTTGATTTAGGAGGAAATGGGGAATTTATTGTGGCTAGTGTTGAAGGTTTTGCTTTTGAATCATCACGAACAATTGATGCTACAACAGCTTCCAAAATAGAGGGTAGTCAATTTGTAACCTTGCTTATTCAAGGTTTTGATAATGATGGTAACGCTATTGTATTGTCCATTTCTGAATATGAAGGCCCTGGCACCTATAATGATGCGGGCGGAGATACCTTAGGTCAATTTTCAACCCAAGAAAATGTTTGGAGCACCGCAGCCGGAGATGGAGGAACTGTTAGCATAACAGTTGATACTGACAATGACCAGCAAACTACAGGAACTTTTGAATTTTTTGGCGTTGAAATCAACGATGATAGTTCTACCCGAACTATTACTAATGGTGTTTTTATGGTTAATTTTGAGTAATACTGACTAATAAAGTTCTAGTACCATTAGTTCATAATTTAACCTTCGATTTTTCTCCTAACCCCATCATCAATTGTAACGTTGATGGGTATTAATTCAATATTAAATTTATCTATATAAGCTTTAGTACTGTTTAGTATGAAGTCTTCAATATGATCTTTATGTACAACATTTAAAGTGCAGCCGCCAAAACCTCCACCCATCATCCTTGCCCCTAAAACATAAGGTAATTCTCTTGTAAAATCAACTAGAAAATCTAATTCTTTGCAGCTCACTTCGTACTTATTTTTGAGTCCTTGATGAGATTGATACAAATATGCGCCAAATTTTTGCAGTTCTTTATTCTTTAAATATTTCACTGCTTTTAAGACTCTCCTATTTTCTTTAGATACGAAAAGAGCACGCTTATAAATTTTATTAGGCAAAACTTTTTTGAATTCCTTAAGGTCTTTCAGGGATATCTCAGTTAAATTTTTAAGCCACCGATGCCCCTGTTGTATCACTTTTAAAGCTTTTTCACATTCATTTCTCCTCACATTGTATTCACTACTAGACAAATTATGAGTAACATTGGTATTGAGTAAAAGTAATTTATACGGACTAAAATTAACTTTGATTAATTCGTAGGCCAAGGTTTCGCAGTTTAAAAGCAGTACATGTTCTTTTTTACCTTTTACAACTGAAAATTGATCCATTATTCCGCATTGGGTACCCACAAATATATGTTCAGCATCTCTAGAAATAGTAATGACTTGATGATCCGTCAAGCCTATTTCAAAAAGTTCATTTAGCCCCTTTGCGAGACCGCACTCTAATGCCGCCGAAGAACTAATTCCGGAACCAACGGGAAGCTCACTTTCAATAAAACAATCAAAAGCCTGCACTATCTCGGGGCTAATCTTATTTATATGATACACGACACCGAGAATATAATTATGCCACTGTGTAGTGCTTCTATGCAAATTATTAAGATCAATCTTAAAACTACTATTGAAAGTTTTAGAATATATAGTACAATAGCTATTAGTAGACTTCTTAAATTTTAAAGTAATTTTTTTGTCTATGGCAGCTGGTAAAACGTAACCTCCATTATAATCAATATGTTCACCAATTAGGTTAATTCTGCCTCGTGCCTCAATCACTACATCAAAATTCGAATTTTCATTTTCTAACATGCAGAATTAACTATTTACTTATTGTAAGAAATCTAGTTCTTCAATTTAACGCCTTAAAAGAATACGTTTAATTGAATTCTTTATCGTAGAAATGGGTAGCATCTTGAATGAGCATATCAATTGTATGCTGTTCTTGTTGTAGTCTTTCCTTTCCCCATTTAAAATAATTCATACAATCATCAAGAACTATATTTTTATATTTTAAAACACTATTCACATTAAAATAGAGACGACCCGTTCGGCGCACAAAAAAGTCGGTCATATTGTTTGTCATTTCATAATGAATACAATACCATAGTTCGGCTCTTACCAGCCGTTCGAATATATTTTCACTATCAAAGGTTTTTAATTTTTCAATAATAACTTCTGATTGTTTACCGTAAGTGGTACAAAAATACCACGCATAATATGAGTCAGAAACACCTAATTCTGCAAGTATGCCTCTCAACTTTTCTTGATAGATTTCTACATTTTTAAAATCTTTAAACGGAGGCGTTACCAGCGGTATTTTTGACGTGTCAGTTTCATTTAACGAAACATCTAACCTTTCTAAAACTTCCTCAATAACACGCATGGCCATTTTACGATAGCCGGTCAACTTTCCGCCTGCAATAGAAATCAATCCGCTATCTGATAAGAAAATCTCATCTTTTCTTGATAATTCTGAAGGATTTTTATCTTCTTCGTGAATAAGTGGTCGTAATCCTGCCCAGTTAGATTGAATATCATCAATACGCACATTGACATCAGGAAATGTAGCATTAACCGCATTCAATATATATAATGCATCTTCTTTCGTCGCCACTACACGATCTAAATTTCCAGAATAATTGGTATCTGTAGTACCTACATAAGTTGCACACCCTCTCGGAATCGCAAAAATCATGCGCCCATCAGCCACATCAAAATAAATAGGTTGTTTAACGGGTAATTTTTTAAAAGGAAAAACAATATGTACGCCTTTGGTCAAGTGTAAATATTTATGATTCTTAGAACTGTCTTTTGTTCTTAACGTATCTACCCACGGACCAGCAGCTGAAACATAAGTCTTTGCCTTTATTTTGAATGTTTTTTCAGTATTGTGGTCTATACAATTAAGACTCTCAATTTTCGAATTTTGGTCATAATTGAAAGATTGCATCTCACAATAATTGACTATTGTAGCCCCATAAGAAGCTGCTTTTTTCAATATTTCAATGGTTAAGCGAGCATCATCTGTTCTATACTCAGCATAGTATCCACCTCCTAAAACGGTTTCTTCATCAAGTAAGGGTTCCTTTTCAAGGGTCTCTTCCTTATCTAACATTTTGCGTTGATCATCTCCTTTAACATCAGCCAAAAAATCATAGACCTTTAATCCAATTGAGGTCATCATTTTGCCATAAGTACCCCCTTCTACTAATGGAAGTAGCATTTTTTCAGGAATAACCAAATGCGGTGCTAGTTTGTGCACGATTGCCCTTTCTGAACCTGATTCTCTTACCAAACCAATTTCGAACTGTTTGAGATAGCGTAAACCACCATGAATTAGCTTTGTTGATTTGTTGCTGGTACCAGAAGCAAAATCATTTTTTTCTACCAAACATACGTGCAATCCACGAGCAGCGGCATCTAACGCTATTCCAGCACCTGTTACACCACCACCAATAATCGCTAAATCAAATGTCTCCGTTTGAAGTTGTTGGATATGGCTATCGCGATGGAGAATAGAAAAATTAGACTTCTCTTTCATTAATTACTTTTTGTTTTTAAAGAACCAGGCTTTAACCGAACAAGCAGAGATTAGAATGCGATGCTTAAAATGCTTAGTAAAAATAACTACTCACTATAAATTTGAGCAATCTCAGCTTTGTATTTTTCGCGAATTACTCTTCTTTTCAACTTCAAGGTAGGTGTCAATTCAGCAACCGAGCCATCTTCATGAAAGGGTAACCACGGACTAGAAACCAACTGAAACTTTTTAATTTGCTCCACATGACTGAATTCTGGGTTGTATTTGTTGATGATTTTCTGATAGCGTTTAACTACTTTTTTATGTTGAATGATTTCTTGTAAACTTGTCCATTCAATATCTTTCTTTTCGCAATAATTTTTCAATGCTTCTTCAGCAGGAAGTATCAAGGCGGAAACAAATTTTTGCTTATCGCCAATGACCATCATTTGTTCTACTAAGAACTCTTCTTTGATTCTATTTTCAATAGGTGCCGGAGCTACATATTTTCCGCCCGAGGTTTTGAGTAGTTCTTTCTTTCGATCGGTAATTTTTAGAAATTTTCTTCCTGTTGGCCCTGTAACTATTTTACCAATATCGCCCGTTCGAAACCATTTTTTTCCATCAATTTCAGTAAAGACCTGCTGATTGATTTCTGGCTTTTTATAGTACCCCTGCATCACATTTGCACCATGTGCTAAAATTTCTCCCTCATCTTCATTATAATCGCCGTCAGAAGCATCTATATGTATACTAACACCTTCAATAATGGGACCTGTGGTACCAAGCATCACACCATCGTCTTCCATGGTATTGATACTCAAAGTAGGCGACGTTTCTGTTAGTCCGTAGCCCTCACGAATAGGAATTCCGGCCGCACAAAAAACACGCATTATTTTAACAGGACAGGGCGCCGCGCCAGTAACAACAGCTCGCACTTTGCCGCCTAAAGCCGCACGCCATTTGCTGAAAATCAGTTTATCAGCTACCTTCCATTTTAATTTTTTACCAAAGGATAATTTCGGATTCAACTCATAATCATCAGTCAAGTCTAATGCCCAAAAGAACAGTTTCTTTTTTGTTCCTTCCAAGGCCAATCCTTTATTATAAATAGCTTCGTAAATTTTCTCGAGTAATCTTGGTACCGTACTAAACGTAACGGGCTGTACAGCTGCCAAATCGCCATCCGGACCACTCAAGTTATCAGTGCCCGCGAAATAAACACTAGCACATGTATAGTAATACACGAGCGAAACAGCACGTTCAAATATGTGACATAAGGGTAAAAAACTCAATACATTTTCGCCAGCCTTCGCCTGAACATGTGGCGCAGTATTCAATACAACATGCATCACATTTCTATGGGTCAACATCACGCCCTTTGGGTTTCCCGTTGTTCCCGAAGTATAAATAATAGTCGCTAAATCATCGGCTTTTATTCCTGATTTAATCTGTTCTACTTCATCTTTATGAGATTCATTAAAGATATCTTCCCAAAAAGGAATTCCTTCCTGTCGATCTAAGGTATAAATATCTTTTAGAGTAGAAACGTTAGTTCTAGTCGCATTTAATTTTTCATACAAATCGCCTCCCCCACAAAATGCTGCTTTTACCTCAGCTTCATTGAGAATATATTCGTATTCTCCAACACTAATTGTAGGATATAGTGGAATACTTATCAAACCTGCCATTTGCATGGCAAAATCTAAAATCATCCATTCGGGTCTATTCTTATAGACCACCATTGCTACTTTATCTCCGGGTTTTAATCCGGTACTTAGTAAGCCCGAAGCGAGTTGTTCTGAAGCATCTTTTACTTGCTGCGAACTATATGATTTCCAACTTCCGGAAGTATCGCGTCCGTTTATAGATTTTTCTAAAGAATGATTTTCTAATTGGTGGTATAATAAATCAAATAATCTAGTCATTAGTGTGGTATTTTTTTGCAATGCTTAATGTACAAAAAATTCAAGAAATTTATTGTAAGAAACTAAGTATATTCAGTGCTACTCAAACATCAAGCTAATAAATTCTGCTGCGCAGGCTGGTTTATCAGATCCTTCAATTTCTACAGTGCAATTCCAAGTAATTTTTAAGCCTGTATCGCCATAATCTTCTATATCTGAAATACTTCCGACCAGCCTAAGACGGCTATCTACTAAAACAGGACTCGGAAAACGGACTTTATTCAAACCATAATTTACACCCATTTGAGCAGTCTTTACCTGAATTAAGTCCTCCAACATTTTTGATAGCATTGAAACCGACATGAAACCATGTGCCACTGGTTTTTTGAAGGGGGAATATTTGGTAGCCTTTTCAACATCAACATGTATCCATTGAAAATCGCCAATAGCCTTCGCGAAATCATTAATCATTTCTTGAGTAACAGTCATCCATTCGCCTTCAGGAAGTGGTTTTCCTTCCAACTCACGAAATGCTTTAAAATCTTCTAATATCAGTTTTCCCATAATTTTATCTTGAAGTTCCGCCGTCAATAGTTAAACAAATTCCTGAAACAAAACGTGCTTCATCAGATGCCAGATACAAGTATCCGTAGGCAATATCAATAGGTTGCGCCACTGTTTTTAAGGGAATACTCGCTTTGATTGCTGCAAAATGCTCTTCAGGAATTTTAGCGACCATATCCGTCATGGTAAAACCTGGCGCAATAGCGTTGGCAGTAATGCCATGTTTACCCAATTCTACCGTCCATGTTTTTGACATGGCAATAACACCGGCTTTGGTGGCGGCATAGTTTGTTTGTCCGAAATTGCCACGCAAACCTACATTAGAAGCAGCGCTAACAATTCGACCATATTGGTTTTCTTTCATGTAAACGGCCGCGGCCTGTGTACATAAAAACACCCCTTTCAAATTAACATCAACAACCGAATCAAATTCCTCTTCACTCATTTTAGCTAGTGAACGATCGCGCGTAATACCAGCATTATTAATAAGAATATCCAATTTTCCATGTTTTTCATTAACGGCAGCAAAGAGTTTTTCAATTGCCGATTTATCAGTCACTGAAACCGAATGAAACTCCGCTTTACCTCCTGAGGAATTTATTCCGTCAGCTACTGCTTGCCCTTCTGGCAAAAGGTCTACAATGATTACGGTTGCACCTTCTTTTGCAAATAATTCTGATACCGCTTGGCCGATTCCTCTTGACCCCCCCGTTACTACTGCTATTTTGTTTTTTAGTCTCATATCTTAGTTCGTTGTTCGTTGTTCGTTGTTCGTTGTTCGTTAAAACTTTAAAATTCTTTTTCGTTTTACTTTTTTTAATTTTTCTTTAGAAATGTCGTCATCCGTCGACAAAATAGTAAGCCCGTCAACCGAAACCATCAATTGTCAGCCGAAAACAGTCAACTAGATTTTCACTATCAACTTACCCTTCACTTTTCGGTTCGTCATTTCTTCTAAGGCCAAAGAAGTATCTTTTAAATCGTAAACCGCATGAATATGAGGTTTTAACTTTCCTTCGGCATGCCATTGCATTAAAGTCATGGTATTCTGCATATTCGCCTTGGCGTTTTTCATGGCGAAAGCTCCCCAAAAAACTCCGACTATTGCAGCTTCTTTCAACAAAGGAAGATTCAGGGGGATTTTAGGAATATCTCCCGCTGCAAATCCCACTACCAAATACCTACCATTTCTAGCAATACCTCTAAAAGCGGCTTCAGAATACCCTCCCCCAACGGGGTCATACACCACATCTGCACCTTTGCCATTGGTCAATTCTTTAATGGTACTTTTTAAATCTTGATTCGTATAATTGATGGTTGCATCAGCGCCGTATTCTTTACATAAAGCCAGTTTATCATCTGTTGATGCCGCTGCAATAACTTTTGCGCCCATCAATTTTCCTAATTCAACAGCTGCTAAACCAACGCCTCCTGAGGCGCCCAAAACTAAAAGGGTTTCGCCCTCCGCTAATCTACCTCTATCTTTTAGGGCATGATAAGATGTTCCATATGCCATTAAAAATGAGGCTGCAGTGGGAAAATCCATCTGCGGAGGTTTTGGAAAACATGCATTTGCTGGCACTATAACTTCTTCCGCCAAAGCACCATGGGCGACAAATCCGAAAACTTCTTGACCCTCTTTCAAATGCGTTACCCCCTCTCCTACTTGCGTAACAATGCCTGCCAAATCACTACCAGGAGTAAAAGGCAAATCGGGTTTGAATTGATACAAGCCCTGAATAATTAAGGTATCGGGGAAATTCAATCCGCAAGCCTTAACACTAACCAATACCTCTTTAGCTTTTGGTTTTAAATTTTCCACTTCTTCAAAAACCAAAGAAGATGGCGGACCGTATGCTTTACATCGTATTGCTTTCATAACATATACTTTTTAATTGACTATTGTCAGTTATTGGTTGTTTTATTTTACATCAATGGCTTTAGGCTAACCGTATAATTTTATTTCATACTTTGTACTTAATAGTATCATTACGCCTTCATCCTAGCTACTAATTTATTTTTCTGTTTTTCTTTAAAATAAGCCTTATCTGCAATATAAATTCGCTTTTTTACTTCACAAAAAACAACCGATTTGTCTTTGTTGGTTAATTGGGTTAGCTTGATTATTTCTATTTCTTTCTCCTGATTAACTTTCTCTTTAATATCCTCGAGCTCCTGCTCAGTGTATGTAAATTCAGCGTATAAATTTTCTTTAGCGGGCCGTTTAAAATAAATTTCGGCAGACTTATCCCAAACCACATAATTGTTATTTAAAAGGTTGATGAGCTGTACCATCGGAAAAGGATCTACCGCCGAAAACATACTTCCACCAAAAATTGTACTCACATAATTTCTGTTCTTATAACTAATAGGTAATTTAACCTGAACCTTTAATAAATCATTAGAAACTTTTATTACCCTACCCGTACTTCTTCTGTACATAGGCGAAAAATTGAATCCGTATTTAAACAAACTTGCCTTGCCAATAAACTTAGAACCGATTTCCGCTAATTTTTGGTAAACAGACATTATTTTGTAGTTAACTTTTTGTGATGGTTCTTCATTTTTTTACTTAACCCCATAAGCTGTACGTAATTTAAAGTGAAGCGCCAATGGTGTATTGCTTTCATTTTTTTTTCGCTTTATGCTTTACGCTTTATACTTTACGCCATATGAAGCGTAGAACCTATAGCCTATAGCTTTCAACTTATTACGCGTTGTACTTGAATCCCCCCCTTTGGGGGTTAGGGGGCTTTTATTCAATCACTTTCAACACCAATTTCCCCATCTTGTTACCAGAGAATAATCGGTTATAGGTTTCTGGAAAATTCTCAATGCCCTCATAGACATCTTCACGGCTTTTTAGTTTTCCTTGCGCCATCCATCCACCTAGAATTTGAGCACCTTCTTTATATCTATCGGCATAATCAAAAACTACCATACCGGTCATGCTCGCTCGATTCACTAATAAAGAGAGATAGTTACTCGGACCTTTGACCTTCGTTTTGTTATTGTATTGTGAAATAGCGCCACATATGACGATTCGCGCATTCATACGTAATCGTGTAAGTGCTAAATCCAATATTTCTCCACCGACATTATCAAAATAAATATCAATGCCTTTCGGACATTCTTCTTTAAAACGAGTCGCCAAATTTTCATTCTTATAATCGATACAGGCATCAAAGCCCAACTCCTCAACTACGTATTTACATTTGTCTGGTCCACCTGCGATGCCGACCACTTTACAGCCTTTTATTTTAGCTACTTGCCCTACAATACTACCTACCGCACCAGCTGCACCAGAAACCAAAACCGTATCGCCCTCTTGGACTTTAGCTACTTCCGTAATTCCGAAATAGGCCGTCATCCCTGGCATTCCCAAAGTACCGATATACATCGGCAAGGGTGCTAATTTAGGGTCAACAGGATAAAAACCTTTGCCATCAGTTACTGCGTATTGCTGTACGCCACCAGTACCAGCGACATATTGACCCACTTCAAATTTTGAATTTTTGGAAGCAACCACTTCGCCTACCGAACCAGCTCGCATTACCGCACCTATTTCCACCGGAGCGATATACGATTTGCCTTCGTTCATCCAACCGCGCATGGCGGGGTCAAGAGATATATAATGCTGTTTGACCAAAATCTGACCTTCACTAATTTCAGGAATCGGATTCGTTTCTAATGACCATGTTGAAGCATCAGCTTCGCCTACTGGTCTTTTTACAAATAATAATTGTTTGTTCATGAATAAAATATTTTAATGCCATTCCGACCTACGTCGGAATCTGTTCGTGTTTGTTCTAATTTTAATTTTGACGCGCTGTCACATCGAGCCTTTCGGCTCCGCTCAAGACAGGCTAAGTAGAGATACTTTCTTAGGCGTAAGACCGTTCTCGACTCCGCTCGAACTGACAGAGATGTTTGTTATTTTTTCTTATTCGAGAAACTCTCCACATACGCCCCCATCTTAGCTCGAATCTCTGGCTTCCACCAAAGTTCAGATGCTTCTTTCAAAGAATTTTCAGCCTTCAAGTCTAATTTATCCCAAAGGTGTTTTCTTAACTTCGCCTTGGTATTCCTTAGAATTTCTTGGTCGGCTTGCATATATTTCTGCATTCGCTTTTCTGCTCTTTCCAAGACATTTTCAAGTGGGACTAATTCATCAACCAATCCACAAGCTACTGCTTCCTTGCCATTCAATAGTTTCCCATCTAGAATATACCTGCTTGCCAGTCCGTCGCCCATCCAAAAGGCATAGACTTCGGTTAGATTTTGACTAATTTGAATGTTTACGGCTACTTCATTTAGTCCGATGACATATTTATCGCCTTCTGCCATATACCGATTGTCACTAGTTACGGCTAACACGGTTCCTCCGGCGGGGGAATGCCCAGTAATTGCTGAAATAAAAGGTTTTTTGAACTGCACCAATTCCAGATATAATGCCCCAAAGGAGACAAAAAAGTCGGTCATTTGGGCCTTATCATATTGATAGAGTTCTATCAAATCTAGTCCCGCAGAAAAGTAATGCGGTTTCCCTGTGAGAATTACTCCTTTCACGGCATCATCAGCTTCTAACTTTCCAAATATATCGCGCAGGTCTTGCACCATTTCAAAATTAATGGCATTGACCTTACCGCGGTTCATTTGAACAATCGCGTATTCTTTTTTATACGTTACTTCTAATGTATTCATATTTTATAAGGATGTTCCTCCGTCTAAAGTTAATGTCTGCCCCGTCATGAATTTCGAATTGTCAGACGCCAACCAACAGATGCCCTCCGCAATCTCATTCGCCTCGCCAAATCGTTTCATAGGGATTTGTCTTTTCAATAAATCAGCCATATCAGGCCTTGCACCAAGCAATTGGTCTAATAATGCAGAATGTGTATACCCTGGGCAAACTGCATTCACACGAATATTCTTGCTACCATATTCTAGTGCGGCGGACTTCGTCATGCCCACCACTGCAAATTTACTGGCACTATAGGATAAGTTGTTTCCAGAAGCTTTGAGTCCGGCTAAGGAAGCTACATTGACAATATTACCATGCCCTTGAATCATCATTTGTTTCAAGGCTGCTTTCATACAATAAAATACACCCGTTTGATTTACAGCAATTACATTATGCCAATCTTCATGGGTATGTTCAGCAGTTTTCGCTTGGTGTCTGCCACCGATTCCGGCATTATTGACGATAACATCTAATTGCCCGTGAGCAGAAACTGCATGTTGTATTAATGCTTCGACTTCCTCGTATTTTGTAACATCAGTTTTTATCGCAGATGCTGCACCACCATTCGATTTAATCGCAGCAACTACTTTTTCAGCATTGGCCAGATTAATATCTGATACGATGACTTTTGCTCCATGTTTTCCAAAAAGTTCAGCCGTGGCAGCTCCTATGCCGCTTCCGGCGCCTGTTATTATTACTGTTTTGTTTTTTAGGTTCATTTATTTCGTTGTTCGTTGTTCGTTGTTCGTTGTTCGTTGTTAAATTAAAATAACAAAATCAAATACAAATTCAATTTTTACTTTTTTGAGTTTGTTTTTTGAGTTTGTTTTTTGAGTTTGAATTTGTGTTTTATTCCCTGCCTTACTGCAACTGCCAACTGTTTACTTGCCCCTCACTCACAATACACCAACCTCGAATCCTCAAGCGCTTGTGCTCGCAAATGTGAGGGATACCCTTCTGCTTTTACCATTCTTAAGAAATCTGAGATGGCATTATATCTTATGAGTAAAATCTTATCCCATAATTTTTCGTCTTCAGGGCCAATTAAGGTTTGTTTTGGTTTACCCATATACACAACCTCCGCATTTGCTTTCTGAAAAAAGGGCGTCGCCGCTTTCATATATTCTTTATAGGCTTCTGCTCCAGTTAATCCTGTTTCGGCAACGGTTTCTTTGAACTTCAATAGATTTAGCATAACTACAGGAGTATTCAGTGGCAATGCCGCAAATGTTTTAAGCTGCGCTCGGTTGACTTCTATATATCCTTTTTCCATGCCTAAAATAAATTATCGATTTGTTTCTTTTGAATGGCTTGCCAAGCCGTATTGCAACATAATTCAGCCGCTTTATTCAAATGTGCAAATTTGGGATCATTAGTATGACCGTGCTTAAATCTATAATAAATCTGCTGGGCGATTACGGCTATTTTAAATAATCCGTAGGCGTAATAAAATACTAGGTTGTCAATATTTCGACCGCTTTTTAGGGCGTATTGCTGTACGATTTCCGTGCGTGAAGGATTGCCTTCCATAACCGTTGGCGATTGCAAACCTTGCTTCATAATATCGGGGTCGGTTGCTGTAGTCCAATAGGCCAAGGAGGTTCCTAAATCCATCAATGGATCTCCTAGGGTGCACATTTCCCAATCTAGAATGGCTGCAATTTCTTTCCAGCTATCGTCTTTGAAAACTACATTGTCATACTTGAAATCATTATGAATCAAAGTATGGTCGTAGGTTTTGGGCTGATGCTCGGCCATCCATTTCATAACCAATTCTGCTGCGGGCACCTCATCAGTTGCAGCCGCCAAATATTGTTTGCCCCAATTGCTTACTTGCCGTTCAACATAGCCTGAAGGGCGACCTAAATCTTCTAATCCCGCAGCTTTGTAATCGATGGAATGAAATGCCACAAAAGTATCGAGCCAAGTATTCGAAATGGTCTTGAACTCTTCAGGGCTTAGCATTCTTTTCTGCGCTTCTTTGGCGGTTAGAATTTCGCCAGAAACCTTACTCATAATATAAAACGAAGCACCAATTATCTCTTTATTCTCGGTATAAGCGAATGCTTTGGGCGTCTTATCAAAAACGGAATTCAAATTCGAAATCACTTTGTATTCTCTACCCATATCATGCCCTCTTTTAGGGGCAGCAAAAGGTGGTCGACGCAACACATATTCTTTATTTTCAATTTTCAATAGATACGTCAAATTCGAAAAGCCATTCGAGAATTGATGTACTTCTATTTCACTACCAGCATCAACAATCAAGTCATGCTCCAACAAAAATTTCTTGAGGTTGACCTGATTAAGTTCTTCGCCTTGTCGGACTGGTTTTGTGTTCATTTGTTTTCGTTGCTTGTTGTTCGTTGCTCGTTGTTCGTTGTTCGTTTTTCGTTCCTAGTTTGCGCTTCGGCAAGCTCAGCGCGACACTCTTTTTACTTCATACTTTGTACTTTTTACTTTCTTTCATCATTCGTTTACATCAACCGTCAACTTCTTCCATCTATTAATCCGTATATCTCTTAATCACATTCTTCCCCAATTGACTCATATGTACCTCATCAGGGCCATCAGCCAATCGCAACATACGTCCTGCCGCGTAAAAATGGGCTAATGGGGTGTCGCCACTTACTCCTAATCCGCCTAAAATTTGCATGGCGCTATCGACTACTCGTAAGGTCATACTGGGCGTGACAATTTTTATCATAGCTATCAAATCTTTAGCTTCTTTATTACCTAGTCGATCCATCTTATCGGCTGCGGAAAGTACCAAAAGTCTCGTCTGCTCAATCTCACAAGCCGCACTGGCAATATCTTGACGTACACTACTAAAGGTATCTAATGTTCTACCAAAAGGTTTGCGTTTGGTGGTGCGCTGTGCCATGATTTCTAAGGAACGCTGTGCCATACCTATCAATCGCATGCAATGGTGTATTCTACCCGGACCCAATCGACCCTGCGCAATAGCAAAGCCTTGCCCCTCGCCTACCAATAAATTTTCTTTGGGTACCCGAACATTATCCAATTGTATTTCTGCATGCCCTTCGGGAGAATCGTTATATCCGAAAACGGATAAAGGACGAATGATATTCAAACCTGGCGTATCCATAGGTACTAGAATCATACTTTGCTGCACATGTCTTGGCGCATCAAAATCTGTTTTTCCCATGACTATGGCAATCTTACAATTGGGATCCATTGCACCTGATGACCACCACTTTCTACCATTGATCACATATTCGTCTCCATCTAATTTGATGGAGGTTTCAATATTGGTAGCATCAGAAGAAGCAACTTCTGGTTCTGTCATTAAGAAAGCAGAACGTATTTCGCCATTCATTAAAGGTTTTAACCATTTCTCTTGCTGATCTGTTGTACCGTATTTTGCCAACACCTCCATATTGCCCGTATCGGGGGCACTGCAATTAAAAACTTCTGAAGACCAAATAATACGACCCATGATTTCTGCCAGGGGTGCATACTCTAAATTGGTCAAACCCGGACTCAAATCGCCATAGGCTTTTGGTAGGAATAGATTCCATAATCCCGCATCCTTTGCTTTTTGTTTCAAAGCTTCGAGTCCCGGCCATTTCGTCCAGGCATTTTCAGGTTTGTGATGAAACGCCACCACTTCTTTTTCTACTGGAAGTATATGCTCTGCAACAAAATCTTGCAACTTTTTCTGTAGGGCTAGCGCCTTTTCACTGTGTTCGAAGTTCATTTTTTTCGTTGTTCGTTGTTTGTTGTTGGTTGATGGTTTCGTTTCGACTAGACTATCACATCGAGCCTTTCGGCTCCGCTCAAGACAGGCTAAGTCGAGATGCTTTTTTACCTGTAAGCTCGTTCTCCCCCGAGGCTTCGGGGCGCTCAAACTGACAGTTGTACTTTTTCATCCCGATATCAAATACCCCCCATCAGCAGCATACACACCACCTGTCATATATGACCCTGCATCTGATGCTAAGAGCATTACCAGCCCTGCCATTTCATCGGGTTCTGCCATTCTGTTTAAAGGCACCATTTGATTGTACATCGAAACCAATTTCTCATTGCTCCATAGACTTTCACTAAACTTTGTTTTTATGAGTCCCGGGCAAACGACATTGGAACGAATGCCATATTTACCCCATTCTTTGGCTTGATTTTTTGTGAGCATTATTACGGCTGATTTGGTCATGCTATACAAGCCCAATCGAAAACCGGGGTGTATGCCTTCTACAGACGAAATATTAATAATACTTCCACTTTCATTCGCTTTCATATGTGGTTGCACTAAATTAGAAAGTAACCACGGTGCTTTCACATTTACATTCATAATCTTATCAAAAACCTCTTCTCCAGAAGCCTCCAAAGGCCCGTAAAACGGATTGATAGCCGCATTGTTGACCAAAATATCAATCTTTCCATAGGTTTCTATGGTTTTGGCAACCAATGCCTCGCGTTGGTCTGCATGACCGATATGACATGCTATTCCAATAGCTTCTAGTCCGTCTTTTTTGAATTCCTCGGCAACAGCATCAACGGCTTCTTGCTTTCTACTGCTAATAACCACTTTGGCTCCGTTTTCTGCCAAACCCCTTGCGATTGATAGTCCGATTCCTTTACTAGAGCCTGTTACAATAGCTACTTTGTTTGTAAGGTCGAATTTTTGTTTTATGCTACTCATATGGTTGTTCGTTTCTCGTTGTTGATTTTTGGTTGTTCGTTTTTGGTTGTTGGTTGTTCGTTGCTCGTTGTTGGTTGCTCGTTGTTGGTTGTCAGTTGATAGTTTTTAGTTTTTAGTTCTTCTGTCACATCGAGCCTTTCGGCTCCGCTCAAGACAGGCTAAGTCGAGATGCCTTTTTACCTGTAAGCTCGTTCTCCCCCGAGGCTTCGGGGCGCTCGAACTGAC
>CAZKQM010000025.1:0-34553 GCA_964554895.1 uncultured Maribacter sp.
CTTCATCACTTCTTTTTACATCCAAGATAAAATCAAACTGGCTATTAAGTCCAGTTGAAACAACATTAAGTTTTAATAAGTATCCTTAATAATCAACTTGTTTTATGGGAAAAGGAGATAAAAAATCACGCCGCGGTAAAATTTCAAACGGATCATATGGCGCTAGAAGACCAAGAAAATCTAAAAAAGTAGCAACTATCTCAAAGAAATCAAAGGTGAAAAAGAAGTAGCTTAGTCTTGAAGTACCTCAATTTCAAGATCCATAGTTTCGCTCATTTCTTTTATGCGATACGTAAAGAGAAACAATTGTGTTGAATCTAACTCAATAAGACTATCGAGCTCAATGGTCATATTCAATGAATCAGCAAAAATTTGAACATTTTGTGGTAAAATCAAGCTATCGTATCGCTGATAAAAAGTCAAATCGTCTGGTTGTAAATCGCCATATAAAAGGGTGTCAACAAGTACTTCATTAAGGGTAGTATTGGTCGCATTTTGAACCCGTATTTGAATACCCTCAAGATTATCATCTCGGTCAGTACATGAGATAGCAATAATCGACACACATAAAATAAGAGAAACTAGTAATTTCATAGGTACTACATTTGACTGAGTACTTATAAAACGAAGCTATCAAAAAAATATTCTATCTGATGAAAACAGGTTCGTTTTCTTTTAGGGTATGCTCTTCACTGAAAATATATTCGTCTTTGTTAAAGCCTTTTATATCTTCTAAGGTTTGTACGTCATTATCAATAATATACCTGACCATAGAACCACGTGCTTTTTTTGCAAAGAAACTAATCACTTTGAGTTTGTCATTTTTCCAATCTTTGAAAATTGGTGTGATAATTGGCACTTTCAACTCTTTTTTATCAATTGCCCCGAAATATTCGTTACTCGCGAGATTCACAAAAAGTTCATCTTCAGTTAATTCAGAATTCAAATGCGCGGTTAACTCTTTTTTCCAAAATTCATGCAAATTCTTTTTTCGACCTATCTTCATTTGAGTTCCCATTTCTAGACGGTAAGGTTGTATCAAATCTAATGGGCGTAAGATTCCGTAGAGCCCTGATAAAATTCTAAGTGTATCTTGTAATCTGTCGAGCTTTTTTTCTGAGATTGTATATGCATCTAAGCCCTGATATACATCGCCATTAAACGCATACACTGCTGGGCGCGCATTTTTTGAATTAAAAGGTGTTGAGAATTTTTGATTACGCTCCCAATTTAATTGTGCTAGATTATCAGAAATGCTCATTAATTCAGATAGCACTTTCGGCTTTTTCTTTCGCAACAATTTATTCAACTTTTCGGCCTGCTCTAAAAAGAGGCCTTGCGAATTTTTTACCGTTGGCAATGCGGTTTCAAAATCGAGGGATTTCGCTGGAGAAATAACAATTTTCATAGGACGCAATTTTGAAAGCGTAAAAATAGTAGCAATTTTTCGGATAACCTATACCCAATTACCAGTAGTTTTCTATTGCAGTATAATCTTGTCTTATAGCTTACTGACTATGCTTTGAATACCCACGCCATTTTTCAATGCAATTGGCCATATCTTCAGGCAATTCAGAATCAAAGCGCATCATTTTTTTGGTGGTTGGGTGCACAAAACCTAATGTCTTGGCATGCAAGGCTTGACGGGGTATAATTTTAAAAGCATTCTCTACAAACTGCTTGTATTTTGTAAAGGTGGTGCCTTTTAAAATTTTATCTCCTCCATAGCGCTCATCATTGAATAGGGTATGACCAATATACTTCATATGGGCTCGAATCTGATGGGTGCGGCCCGTTTCTAATTTACAAGACACCATGGTCAGATATCCTAGGCGTTCTAAAACTTTGAAATGGGTAACAGCTTCTTTGCCCACATCGCCTTCTGGGTAAACATGCATTTGCAATCTATTTTTTGGATGCCGCCCAATATGACCCTCAATAGTGCCCTCATCTTCTTTCATATTACCCCAAACCAGTGCCACATATTCTCGTTCTGATGTTTTATCAAAAAACTGCTTCGCCAAATGAGTCATCGCCTTTTCGGTTTTGGCAACCAACAAAAGACCTGAGGTGTCTTTATCAATTCGATGTACCAAACCTGGTCTTTCATTACTATTTTCGGGTAGGTCTTCAATATGATGTAATAATGCATTTATAAGCGTTCCTGAATAGTTACCATGACCAGGATGCACAACCATTCCTGCTGGTTTATTAACCACCAAAAGAGCATCATCTTCATATACGATATCAATTGGAATATCTTCGGGTACCAATAAAAACTCATGAGGTGGATGCTCAAACATTACTTTTACCTCATCGCCAGCCTTTACTTTGTAATTCTGTTTAACGATTTTTCCGTTTACCCAAATATTACCATCCTTGGCAGATTTTTGAATTTTGTTACGCGTGGCATTCTCAATAAAGTTCATTAAGAATTTATCTACCCGTAGCGGTTCTTGACCCTTTGTTGCAGTTATATGATGGTGTTCATACAGGTCATTCTCTTGTACATCGGTGTCATTTTCAGAATCCATAATTATTTATTCTGAATCTGCCTTAATTTGAGCTCTTGAGCTTATTCTACCATTACCACAAACTAATTCAACCTTTGAAGTTTTAGCTATTTTTTGACCTTCAGTAACACGCTTACCTTTATACTTGACGTAATAAACCATGTTTTTTCCTATTTCATCAATATAGGTAACACGTTCAACATCAAGACCTACCGCCCTCAACATTGATTGCGCATTGCGCTGGGTAACTTGAATAACGTCGGGTACAGTTACTTTTTTGTATCCTGATGGATTAACTGTAAAATAAATTTTTCTTCCTTCCTTTACCTGATTACCAGCTTTCGGATTCTGTTCAATAATTGAAAACCTTGGGTATTCTGGGTTGTAATTGGCTGAATCAAGAACTTCATAACGTAAATCTGCATCTTCAATAGCTTTACGCATATCTAAAACTGACATTTTAGAAAAATCAGGTACCTCAACCATTTCGCCATGATTGGTTGTACTTTTTAACCAAGTTAGGGTACCCAGAATTAAAATAAGTAATACCACTAAAGCGACCCCAATTTGACTTAAAAAGGATTTACTGATTAAAAATTTAAAGAAATTTTTCATGCAACTCATTTAACGTAACAAATATAGGAAATGACCTTGTACTTATTATTGTCCACTGCTTTTTTTCGTTTTAGAAGATATTCAGGTCATAAAAAAGTAAAAGCTTCATATTGTATCCGCATAGTTTTTCTTTACTTTGAAGTATGAAAAAAAAGATAGCCATAATCATGGGAGGCTACTCAAGCGAAGTAAACATCTCACTAAAAAGTGGTAATGTAGTTTACAAATACCTCGACACCAATAAATTCATAGGGTATCGCATACATATTTTAAAATCTAAATGGGTTTATGTTGATGATAATGATGAAGAACACCCCGTTAACAAAAATGATTTTTCAATTCAATTTAATAATCAAATTATAAAATTTGATTGTGTATTTAATGCTATTCATGGTACACCGGGCGAGGACGGATTGATGCAAGCTTATTTTGAATTATTGGGCATTAAACAAACCTCGTGTGATTACTATCAAGCTGCGCTGACTTTTAATAAACGTGATTTACTCAGTACTCTTAAACCTTATGGTATTAATTCAGCAATTTCATATTATTTGAATTTGGGTGATGTAATTAACGAGGATGACATAGTAGCAAAAGTGGGTTTACCTTGCTTTGTAAAGGCCAACAAATCAGGAAGTAGCTATGGAATTTCAAAAGTATATGAAAAAGAAGCATTACAAAAGGCTATTGAAAATGCCTATAAAGAAGACGATGAAATTATTATTGAATCATTTTTAAAAGGTACCGAGGTATCTGTTGGGGTTATCAGGTATCAAGGCCAAACAAAAGTACTTCCTATTACTGAAATAGTTACAGAAAATGATTTCTTCGATTACGAAGCGAAATACGAAGGCAAATCGAAAGAAATCACTCCGGCAAGAATATCCAAAGAACAAGAGTTTAAAGTCAGTGAAGTTGCCAAAAGTGCTTATGAAATTTTAAAAATGAGTGGTTACTCAAGAAGTGAGTTCATATTTGTGAATGATGAACCTTATATGCTTGAGATGAATACAACACCAGGTCTAACTGAAGAGAGTATTTTGCCACAGCAGGCAAAAGCCGCGGGTATATCACTCTCAGAACTATTTGAAAGTGCAATCGAAGAAGCTTTATATCAAAAGCCTTAACTTTAATATATGAGACGAGCAATATTTCCTGGGTCTTTCGATCCGCTAACACTTGGGCATGATGATATTATTAGGAGAGGTCTTACCCTTTTCGATGAATTAATCATAGCGATTGGAGTAAACGCTGAGAAAAAATACATGTTCTCGTTACAAGAGCGGGTTGATTTTGTTGAAAAAACTTTCAAAGATGAACCTAAAATAAAGGTACTTACCTATAAAGGGCTTACGGTTGATTTTTGTAAAAAAATCAATGCAGACTTTATTTTAAGAGGTCTGCGTAATCCGGCAGATTTTGAATTTGAAAAGGCAATTGCGCATACTAACCGAAAACTTTCAGAAATTGAAACCGTTTTTTTATTGACCTCATCAGGCAAATCGTATATCTCCTCTTCCATTGTACGAGATGTAATTAGAAATAATGGAGATTACTCAGGTCTGGTGCCAGATGCGGTAAAAGCCACCAGCTAATTTTATATTAAAAGTAAGAATTTACTTCGTTTTGTAATCTAATGAGTAGACTTTTCTTTGCATAAATCTACTATTACCACGGTATTTATAGTGTTCACAACAATTTTTTCAATTTATGCTATAATAATCTATTATTTGTAGGAAAATACATATAATTGATAAAAACTGATCCACATACCAGTAATGCATTAATAAAGCAACTGCCACAATCACTAGTATTTACTAATCAGAAATATGAGATTATACATGTTTCTGATAAGTGGATTTCTGACTTTTCAATTGATGGTTCTCAAAATATGATTGGCGAAAACCTTGTAGATCTTTTTTCAAATTTTAGTAGAAGTTGGCAAAAAGTGCTCAATGAATGTATTAATGGCGAACCTGGCGAGTGGAGAAGAAACTGTTACCTAGCTGAAGATCGGACTGAAAAATGGTTTGAACTTTTAAAATCACCTTGGCATGATGATAACGAAAATGTAATTGGATGGATTTTACAAGCAGAAAAAGTAAGCCAATACGCTTACAATGAAGTTCAACTTGATAAGTTACATATGCTATCTGCACAAATGTCAGATATAGCAAAAATTGGTTTATGGGAATATGATTTAGAAAAAGACAAGATGATTTGGTCAGAAATGACAAAAATCATTCATGAAGTTGGGCCTGATTATGAACCTAACATTGAAGAATCAACCGCTTTTTATAAAACAGGTTATAGCAGAAATACAATGGCCATGAATATTGAAAAAGCCATTAAGAATGAAACTGGTTTTAGCGAAAAACTTCAACTTGTTACCAGCAAAGGCAAAGAAGTTTGGGTTATTATCTCAGCAAAACCTCATTATCTTATGGGTAATTTCACGGGTTTAGTTGGTACTATACAGAACATTGATACCCTTACTCAGTCTGAAATCAGAACTAAAGAAAATGAATATCAGTTAAAAACCTTAATTGATAATCTACCTCTAAACGTATTAATCAAAGATTTGAGCTCAAAGAAAATTTTAGCTAATAAATCTGAAATGGACTTTTGTGGGGTAACCAATGAAGCCGAAATTATTGGTACCAATGATGATGATTTTTTAGAGAAAGAATCTGCAAAAAGGGCACGCAAAGATGATATCAATGTATTGCGAACGCTCAAACCAATTCTCGGTAAAGAGACGATTCGTATCAAAAAGAATGGAACAAAAGTTGTTTTTCACAACTCAAAAATTCCATTAGTCAATGCCGATGGCAGTGCCTATGGTCTTGTTTGCATTAATATGGATATTACTGATTTGAAAAACAAAGAAAAAGATTTGAAATCGTTGATTGATGTAACAAAGCTGCAAAATGAAAAACTACTAAATTTTGCTCATATCGTTTCTCATAACCTTAGGTCGCATACTGCGAATTTCTCAATGCTTTTAGAATTTCTACAAAACGAAAAAGTTGAAACCGAGAAACAGAATTTATTGAATATGCTTACCACTGCATCAGACAATTTACTTGAAACCATAAATAATTTGAATGAAGTTGTAGCCATCACAACAAAAAAATCTTTAAAAAAAATAGCTGTCAATCTTAATGAAAAGATAAAGATTGCGCGGCAAAATTTTAATGCATTGCTTTTAAACAAAGAGATAACAATTGAAAATAATATTAATAATTCTGAATGTATCAGAGTTGTGCCCGCCTATTTTGAAAGCATTTTAATTAATTTCTTTTCAAATGCCATAAAATATCAATCGCCAAAGCGGTCCTTAGTTATTAAACTTGATTTAAAACGTGAAGATGAGTTTACAATTTTGAGTTTCGAAGACAATGGGCTTGGTATCGACTTAAAGAAACATGGCAGCAAGCTTTTTGGTATGTATAAAACATTTCATGAAAATGAAGAAGCACGTGGTATTGGTTTATATATGGTAAAAAATCAAGTAGAAGCAATGAAGGGTAAAATTACCGTAGAAAGTAAGGTGGATGTGGGTACAACATTTAAAATATATTTTAATGAAAAAGATTAATTCTATTTACATTATTGATGACGATCCAATAACGGTTTTCGGTATTCAAAAAATATTACAAATGACCTTAAAGTGCAAAGAGATAGAGACTTTTGGACATGGTAAGTCTGCCATAGATGCACTAATACAATTAGTTGAAAATGATGCAGAAATTCCTGATGTTTTATTTTTAGACATTAATATGCCCATTATGGATGGCTGGCAATTTTTAGAAGAATTCGTACAATTGTCGATCAAAAAAAGAGTCCGTGTTAATATTTTAACTTCTTCAATTGATCCCATAGACCGTAAAAAAAGTGAATATTTTCAAAACCAAACCCATCATCTAATTACGTTTAATAACAAACCTCTTAGAAAAGATAACTTAATTGAAATTACTCAGGCTGCTTGATGTTTATTGTCCAAATAAAATTTTAATGTTCATATATGAATTTTCGAGAGCTAATTTAATTTTTTTAGGACCTTTCCACCTAACCTTTTCAATGCCCTCATTTTTTTGACCCTTTAATTTACCATCATACTTAGTTTGCATCGCATACCAATGCACCTCTTTAAGTTTATAGACTCCTTTTCTTTTTAAAATATGATAAGTGGTTTTTAAAAAGTTTTCAATTTTTAAACCAGAAACTCCTGTTTCTTCTTCAACTTCTCTTATGGCGCAAGCCTCAAGACTTTCGCCCTTATCTAATTTGCCTTTTGGCAGATCCCATTTATCATTCCTGTAAATAAATAAAACTTTGCCTTGAACATTAGTTACAACGCCTCCGGCAGCAATTTCAAGTGGTATACTTTTCGTAAATTTTTCTAGTAATCCTTGTTTATTAGGATGATAGATATAGGCCTTTTGTAGCTTATTTCTTGACAACGAATTTATCGCCTTTATGATGTTTTGCTCATTCATCATAAAACAATTCGTATTTCCTGTTTTTGAAATTTTATTAGTGAGAATTAGAGGATGTTCATTAACAAAAACTTTATACATTTGCCGTATGATTTTAAACAAAGATACGGCCGAAAAAACAGCCGAACTTCTCTTACAAATAAATGCAATAAAATTGGAACCTGAAAATCATTTTACATGGGCATCAGGATGGAAATCTCCCATTTATTGTGATAATAGAATTATACTTTCTTATCCGCAAATAAGAAACTATGTGCGAGAAGAAATGGCAAAACAAGTTGAAGATTTATACGGCAAACCCGATGTTATAGCAGGGGTTGCAACCGGGGCAATTGGTATTGGGATTTTAGTGGCTGAATATTTAGGACTTCCTTTTATTTATGTAAGACCTGAAGCAAAATCTCATGGGCGCCAAAACCAAATAGAAGGACAACTTGAAGCTGGTCAAAATGTAGTGGTTATTGAAGATTTAATTAGTACCGGAAAAAGCAGCTTAAACGCAGTTCATGCCCTTCAAACTGGTGGCGCTAATATTAAAGGTATGCTGGCCATTTTTACATATGGTTTTGATGTTGCTGTTGAAAATTTTAAAAAGCAAGACATTGATTTACATACCTTGAGCGATTATAAAAATCTTATTGATTTAGCATCAAACTTAAACTATATAAAAGAAGATCAACTTGATACTTTAATAGAATGGAGAAAGAACCCTTCTAACTGGAAAAATTAAAAAAATGCACTTAGAAACATCAGAAAATACAATTTCAAAAAGTAGAAAAGAGGTATTTGAATTTTTAAGTACGCTCAAAAATTTTGAACAACTAATGCCAGAAAACATTGAAAAGTTTGAAGTTTTAAATGAAAATCGCTTTTTGTTTGCCTTAAAAGGAATGCCAGAAATTGTTTTAGAGCGAAAAAGCCAAATAGAATTTAGTGAATTGGTGCTTGGTGCTGCGAGTGATAAATTACCATTTACTTTAACGGCTATTCTTAAAGAAGTCAATCAAAATGAAACTACTGTAAAATTGAACTTTGAAGGCGAATTTAACGCCATGATGGCGATGATGATTAAAGCACCTATCACAAAGTTTATGGATACCTTGTCTGAAAATTTGCAAAAAATTTAATTACGGAATTGTATTTCCTTTAAGCCAAAAACTCGCTTTTCTCCACTTTCTAAGACAACCACAAGTTTACCCTCTTGGGTTACACCGCCTATAGAACCTTTAAATTTTACATCTTCTTCACCTATATAATTGGCTACAATATCTTTTTTAAATAAATGATTTTCATACATCTTTATTACATCATCAAGGGGTAGCTCAAAATATGTATCAAAACTAAATTTCATTTGAGAAACCAATTGATGTAACAAAACATCTAAATCAAAAGTTTCTCCTTTTAAAAGTTTCAATGAGCTAACATTTTTCATATTTGGAAATAAAACTTGATTGACATTTAAACCAATGCCTATTACTGTATTATGAATAGTTTTAGCCGAAATGGTATTTTCAATTAAAATTCCACAAATTTTTGAACCGCCTGACATAATGTCGTTTGGCCATTTTATCCGAACATTTTGAATTGAATTTTGCTTTAAACATTCATAAATCGCAAGTGAAGTACAACAATTTATTTTAAAATAATCTTTAACTGATAGCGAAAGTTCTTTTTTTAAAACGCTAAATGTTAGGTTTTTACCCATTTCAGACTGCCAAGAAGCTTCGCGCTGCCCCCTTCCGTTGTACTGATTTTTGGCACAAACCACGGTATAATCTTTGAGTTTTTCAGTACGCATCAAATTCTTTAAATACCTATTTGTTGAATCGATGGCATCAAGTTTGATTAAATGCATAGTCTACCTTATAAATCAATGACAAATCTATTATTGAAAACAAGGGTTAAAAGAACAAAAAAATAATAACTTTGTATAAATTAATATTTTTGAATGCGAAAAGGAAAAGCAAGCGCTGACGAATTGATTACACTTATTTTAGAAGGAATCGAAAATGTTAAAGGACAGGATATTATTTTACTTGATCTTAAGAAAATTGAGAACACCGTATGTGACTACTTCATCATTTGCAATGGTACTTCAAATACTCAAGTAAATGCCATTGTAGGATCCATTCAAAAAACAGTCAGCAAGGCAATTCATGATAAACCCTGGCATATTGAAGGTCAAGATAATGCAGAGTGGGTTTTGATGGATTATGTGAATGTTGTGGTTCATGTATTTCAAAAACATATTCGAGAGTTTTATGATATTGAAGGCCTATGGGGAGACGCAGAGTTTACCAAAATAGGAAGTAATATGAATAGTGCCCTTAAAAACTAGTGGGTAAAAAAAAGAAAAATGGCGAAAGAAAATAAAAGCAATACCAAAAAACCAAAATTTAATACTTGGTGGATTTACGGATTAATCATTGCGGTAATTATAGGCTTCAATATCATTGGAAATGGTAATTTATCGAATCAAGAAAAGACCACTGCTTCTGATTTACAAACCTATTTGAAAAATGGCGATGTTGACAAAATCATGATTATCACTGATACACGTCAAGCCAAAGTTTTTCTGAATGAGGAGGCGCTCAAAAAAGAGGAGCATAAAAAAGTTTCTCAAAAACCCATGTTTCCGTCTGCAGGAGAATATCCACAGTACATTTTAGACTACGGCGATTTACAGAACTTTGAAAACGAAATTAAAAAGAACAAAATTGATAATAACTTAAGTACCATAATTGACTACGATAAAGACTCAAATCCTGTTATAAGTTGGATTTTTAATCTACTGCCATTCGTAATTTTAGTTGGTGTTTGGATTTTCTTAATGAGAAGAATGTCTGGCGGAGGAGGGGGTGGTCCTGGTGGTCAAATCTTTAATATTGGTAAATCAAAAGCGAAACTTTTTGATGAAAAAACAGATACCAGAACATCATTCAAAGATGTTGCGGGTCTTGAAGGAGCAAAAGAAGAAGTTGAAGAGATTGTTGAATTCTTGCGAAACCCTGATAAATATACCTCACTTGGGGGTAAAATTCCGAAAGGTGCACTTTTAGTAGGGCCTCCAGGTACCGGTAAAACTTTATTAGCCAAAGCTGTGGCTGGTGAGGCGAAAGTTCCTTTCTTTTCATTATCAGGTTCTGATTTTGTTGAAATGTTTGTTGGTGTAGGTGCTTCTCGTGTTCGAGATTTATTTAAACAAGCAAAAGATAAGTCGCCTGCCATTATTTTTATTGATGAAATTGATGCGATTGGTAGAGCAAGAGGGAAAAACAATTTCACGGGTTCAAATGATGAACGTGAAAACACCTTAAACCAATTATTAACTGAAATGGACGGTTTTGGCACCAATACTAATGTTATTGTATTGGCAGCAACTAACCGTGCTGATGTCTTAGACAAAGCCTTGATGAGAGCAGGTAGATTTGATAGACAAATCTATGTTGACTTACCAGATATTAGAGAGCGAAAAGAAATATTTGAAGTCCATCTTCGCCCCATAAAAACTTCTGAGACTCTTGATTTAGATTTCTTAGCGAGACAAACTCCTGGTTTCTCAGGCGCTGATATTGCCAATGTTTGTAATGAAGCGGCATTGATTGCTGCCCGTAAAGAAAAGAAAGCAGTAAATAAACAAGATTTTCTTGATGCGGTTGATCGTATTGTGGGTGGTCTTGAAAAGAAAAATAAAATTATTACTCCTGGCGAGAAAAAAACAATTGCGTACCACGAAGCTGGTCATGCCACCACCAGTTGGATGCTAGAACATGCAGCCCCACTGGTTAAAGTCACTATAGTACCTAGAGGGCAATCACTTGGTGCGGCTTGGTATTTGCCAGAAGAAAGACTAATTGTACGGCCTGAGCAAATGCTTGATGAAATGTGTGCAACCTTAGGAGGCCGAGCCGCTGAAAAAGTAATTTTTAATAAAATTTCAACTGGTGCCTTAAGTGATCTTGAAAAGGTTACTAAGCAGGCGAGAGCAATGGTTACCGTTTATGGTTTGAATGAAGAAATTGGAAATCTAACCTATTATGATTCTTCAGGTCAATCAGATTACGGTTTTTCGAAACCCTACAGTGAAGAAACAGCACAAAAGATTGATGAAGAAATTTCAAAAATAATCGAGGAACAATACCAAAGAGCTATAAAAGTTTTAACAGAACATAAAGATAAACTAACCACCTTAGCTGAAAGATTATTAGAAAAAGAAGTTATCTTTAAAGAAGATTTAGAAAAAATATTTGGTAAAAGACCTTTTGAAGATGAACTTGTAGAAAAATCTAAAAAAGAAGCCGAAGAAAATAATACAGTAACTGAATCTTCTGAGGAATAATCTTGATTTTCAGCAACCACTGAAGATTATCAGCTATAGTTGACCAAACAATTAGTAGTCAAAGTTAATGGGGATATTTGATAAACTATTTAGAGGCGGTAGTAAAAAAGTTTCAAAAGAAACAGCTGAAACTCGCGGGGTTCATATGCCCGATCTTAAAATTCCTATTGACGAAAAGTTTACCATACATTTCAAAAAAAATGGTGGCAAATTCCTGTATTGTGACTCACTGAAGGAAATCAATGAAGCAATTGATAAAATTATTCAAGAAAATCAATGGGAAGACCAACCGTTTTTCATTTTAGATGACCGCTTAGTAGAAAAGTTTGCTTCTAACCACCTAAAATTTGCTAAAAAGGCAAAAGAGAGTCAAGTATTTTTAACAACTTGTGAGCATCTCATAGCGCAAAACGGATCTATTTTAGTGTGCTCAAACCAACTCAAAGAAAAGAAACTAAGTGAATTACCCCCGAATATCATTGTTTTTGCAACCACTAGTCAGTTGGTTGAATCAATTGGTGAAGGTCTGAAAAAAATCAAAAAACTATACGTACCCAGTATACCAACCAACATTACTACTCTAAAACACTTCAAGGCTGAAAATGAGGATAAAAATGATTTTTTAACCTATGGTAGTAGTTCCAAAAATTTATACCTCTTGTTGTTAGAGGACCTCTAATATGAAGGAATTTTTTAGACGCTCAATTACAGGAGTAATATATATTGTTCTTATACTTTCTGCAGTTTTTCTAAGCTCAGATGCTTTTGATTTTCTATTCATGATTTTTGGCTTGGCATGTTTGTATGAATATAAAAGGTTAACCGGTTTGAGAGGTTATTACATTTTTGTTACCTATTTAATTCTTTGGTGGATCTTCATTTACATTGTTAAAGAATATGACAAAATACCTATTAACGCGTTGATGACGTTAACCATTGTGGTTAATCTATTCTTGCTAATTTTTCTTTTTTCAAAGAAAAAAAGGCCATTTAAAAAAATTGAATTTTTTCTTATCGGACTGTTTTACATTGGGGGCGGTTGTATCTTTTTAACCATGCTACCGTATAAGAATAATGAATTTGCAAAGTACCTCATCATTGGTATATTTATTTTAACTTGGGTTAATGATTCATTTGCCTATATAGTTGGCAAGAGTATTGGTAGAACAAAACTATTTCCACAGGTTTCACCCAAAAAAACATGGGAGGGCACAATTGGCGGATTGGTTTTTTCACTTCTTGTAGCCTATTTAATGGCAAGATATGAGCCCATAGTTAGCCCAAAACAATGGGTTATTCTCGCAGCAATATTAGTAGTTACGGGTAACCTTGGTGATCTAATTGAATCTAAAATAAAACGCATGGCCGGTGTCAAAGATAGCGGGGCCTTGCTACCGGGACACGGTGGTATCCTTGACCGATTAGATAGTTTAATATATGCTGCTCCTTTTGCCTACTTAACTTTGAATATTTTTGATTATGTTTCATAAAGAAGGGCAAAATATTATTCTAACAACATTCATGATTGTTTTGGCATTAGTGCTTGCTGCCAATTACTATATCGATATACCTTGGTTAAAATGGCTTGTACAAATTGGCAGTTTGGTCATTCTCATTTTAATACTTCAATTTTTTAGAAACCCACGACGTAATGTTATTCAAAATTTTGATGAAATTTTAGCACCCGTTGACGGTAAGGTAGTAGTTATTGAAGAAGTTGAGGAGTCTGAATATTTTAAGGGTAAAAGAAAACAAGTCTCAATATTCATGTCGCCTATCAATGTACATGTAACCCGTTATGCCGCCAGTGGTAAAATTATTTATTCAAAATATCATCCGGGGAAATATTTGGTTGCCTGGCATCCGAAATCAAGTACTGAAAATGAGCGTACTACAGTAGTCATAAAAACGCCAAAATTTGGCGAAATTTTATACCGCCAAATTGCAGGTGCTCTGGCAAGACGAATCATTAACTACGCAGAAGAAGGAGAAAATGTGCAACAAGGTAGCGATGCTGGTTTCATAAAATTTGGTTCGAGGGTTGATTTATTCTTACCACTAGACGCTATTATTACCGTACAATTAAATCAAAAGGTAGTTGGTGCTAAAACATGTATTGCGGTTGCCAATGAAACCCTTAAAAATGAAGAATAATGATCGGCTAAATTCAGATTTTTCAAAGGCAGTTGAATTTGTCAACAGCTATTCAAAACCTTTAACTGCTGATTTACTTCTTAAACTTTACGCTTATTTTAAAATAGCGAATAAAAACCAAAAGCATCCGGGTAGTAAGGTTCCTCTAATTAATGCTTTCAAAGCGAATGCCTTGATTCAAGCTAAAAATATTGATAGTGCAACCGCAATGAAAAATTATATTGAATTGGTTGAAAAAGAGCTTAAATCATAAACCCGAGAAGTACTAATGGTACATATCCTTTAAATCTGCTTGACATACCTCATAAAAGAAATCTCCCATTTTCTTAGTAACCGATTTAAAAAATCGTTCTCCTTTTTCTTTGGATGCTTTATGTGGATTACCTACACCTGTATCTTCACTAATTTCAGACCACTTACGCTCGGCCCATGCCCAACCTTCGGTAAAGGCTCTAATACGAAATTTTTTGGCCGAACCATCGCCCCAAGTTTCGCGGGGAAGTACCAATTCAGGTTGTAAGTACAACATTAAACTGGTTTCCATCTCATCAGCATGATCCCCTGGTTTTTTGAAAAATTTTGATTTATCTAACACTTGTGGAAAAAAGCAAAAACTGATAAACATATTCGGAAATTTCAAACCTAATTCTCTAACTAAAGGTTTAAAATTATTGCCGCCATGTCCGTTGAAAATAAGTAATTTTTTAACACCTTGTCTATTCAATACCTCAGTAATATCTGAAAGAATAGCTAATTGTGTACTGGGGTTTAAATTGATATCCAAATAAATATCTGATTGGCCTGTATTTACGCCAAAAGGAATAGTTGGCAACACAATGACCTTTCCTCCTTTATCATGGGCTATTCGCGCTGATTCAGCCACCATATGGTCTGCCTGATAATTATCAGTAGCATAGGGTAAATGGTAGTTGTGTGCCTCAGTAGCACCCCAAGGTAAAATCGCTAATTCAAAGTCGGCATCTTTTAATTGTGACCAATTGGTTTCAGCCAAAATATACGGTCTTATACTCATGTATTTAAGGCTATGTTTTTTTGTTCATTCTCTTCAAAGTAGGTAAAATAAATTGCTGACAACATGCTTATTACAAAATAAGTGGTAACAAGAATACTTCCGAATGCTATAAAATTATTGATGCCAAACCAATCTTGATTCAAATAAAGAAAAACTAAAGCAGAGGTAGCTCTAATTAACTCAATCCAAATAGCGTAACCTTTGCGATCCATAATTGAAGTATATCCATAAATCCCAACAAAAATGAACCCACCGAAGAGCATCAAGTTTTGTCGATTTAAATTAGGAAAATTATACAGCATAAAAAGTAAAAGTGTTAGAGTAGCTAACAACTGAAAAATAGCGTAGGCATTCAATGCCTTTGAACTTTGAGAACTGTAACGCTCAAAAGTATAGACATCTTCAATAATTTGAATTGGATATTTTTCTTTGACGTCTTCTGGTCGCCAACCCGTAGGCATAAACCAAATTCTCAGTTTATCGACAAAATTTTTAGTACGCCAAGCATCTTTTAGTAAACGCCAGATATGTTGAAAATTTATCAAAACCGGATTCCATGTACCTGCAGGTTTTAAAACCCCGTATTGAGGGGATACATTAGCTAATTCTTCTTGAAATGTACCAAATAGACGATCCCAAACGCTAAAAATTTGACCCAAATTCTTATCAATATATTCAGGATTAATGGCATGGTGTACTCTATGTTGTGATGGTGTAACAATAATATATTCTAACCACCCCAGTTTGCCAATATGCTGGGTATGATACCAGAATTGAGCAAATAAATGTAGTGGCGCTAAAACGCTAATCACTTCATTAGGAATGCCTAAAAGTGCTGCCGGTATCAGCAATAAAGAAAAATAACCAATAAGATTTGATATGGGTTGTCTTAAGGCACATGCTAAATTGAATTCCTCACTACTGTGATGAATTACATGTTGATTCCAAAATATATTTACTTTATGACTTAATCGATGATTCCAATAACCAGCAAAATCAATAGCGATAAAAGCGATTAGCCAAACAAGCCATGTTATTTCTATGTCAATCAAAGCTAGTTTTTCATGTAAATAAGGGTAGGTTACCAAAACCAACACCAAGCTAAGCGAATCTTTGATTAGATTGGTATAGCCTGAACTTAGGCTCGAAACCGTATCCATGACCTTATATTTCTGACTTTTTATAAAGTATCCGTATAAAATTTCTATGGCCAATAGCACCATAAAAAACGGAATTGCATATAAAAGTGCCTTTGCGTAAGCTTCCATATAAATATGTTTAATTTGGGCCAACCATAATATGAGCTCGATGAGTGCCTGGGTCCATCAACCAAGGCATACCTTTGGCGTGCGGTTTTAAAGGTAAACCTGTAGATTCTGCGGTGGCAAAAGGAGTGTAAATCACATATCTAAATTGGCCATCAGCTAAGAGTCCTGAAGATTTATCAAAGTTCTCTTCAGTTCCGTAAAAGATATACATCATGCTCGGGTCCTCGGGCATTTTCAATGTTCCAGCTGCTACTTCTTCACAACGTATTTTTCTAATTTCCATAGTTTCCTTACCCTCTTTTTTCAAGACTCTACCTCTCTTCATAAAAGGATCTAATTCTTTAAAATAGCATGAAACACTTATACCTTTATTATTCGGGTTATCAGCCAAACAAACTAAATCATTGGTGCCATTACGTAAAACCACCATTTCGCCATTTTCATTATAACCATAAATCATTGCACCTTCTTTTTTATCGTCTGGCGCAGGTAATAATGCTGTTTTTATTTGAATCTCTTTAGGAAGTATTTCGAGATTACCTTTCTGCGCACAGCCACAAAAAATGGAAAGTAGAATACTCGCAAAAATTAGATTTTTCATCCTGTTCTTCTTTCCTTAAAGATAAGAAATTCATCTAACAATTGAGTTAAACTGATTTAAAACAGGCTATCACTTCAATCTTTGATTTGTAGAATAAAAGTATACACTATCACTATTTCAAAAAGAAGTAGTGAAACTAAACGCAATATCTATAATTAAAGAGCTACTCTTAATTATTTATTGAATGACCTACCCCACGAATGGAATTTCATACGTATTATAACAAGACTAAATTTCTTTTGAATTGATTTAAAATCTCATGCTAGTCACGCATCATGCGAAAAATAAATTTAGCTACAATTAAAATCATGACAATTACTCCCCATGTCGAAATGGAGCTTTTTTCTTCTTTTTCGACTTTGTACGCCTTGGCTTTTAGTTTTGAATCTTCTTTTGGATCTAAAACAAAATCTTTACATGAGTCTTCAAACTCTGGTTTTCTTAAAGTAAGCGAACATACTATTCCAGAATTCATATCAAATTTTCTTTTTTCACATCTTTTACATGTTTCAAGGCGTTGGGCTAATTGCATATGTAGGTTTTTATAGGGTTTGTACTACAACGAAAAGCATGCAAAAAAAGTATATCTACCTAGTAGAAAGGTATTTACTGCGTTCTATTTGTTTTGAACACCCAATTTCTCAATCTTGGCTAACCACTTTTCACGAAACTCAGGTTTTGACAACCTAAGTGGTCCAATAGAAGTAATAGTCACTTTTTTGATACCGATAAAGTTCAAAGTCAACTTTTTCATCGCCACGTGGCTCGGTCTCTTGTTAATCCATCGGTAATACCAAGTTGGTTGATCCATGGTACAGATGATTCTTGAAGTTTTTCCAGTTATTAATTTATCCCACCAGACAGAACCTTCACGCTTTTGAAATGCAAAACCCGGCAGTAAAACCCGATCTAAAAACCCCTTCATGATTGCCGGCACAGAACCCCACCACAGAGGATAAAACCATACAATATGATTTGCCCATTTTATACTTTCCTGTGCATGAATCAAATCAGGCTCAAGTTCAGTACGTTTTCTATATCCAAATTCTAAATTAGGATTGAAATCGAGTTCTCCAATATTAATCTGTCGTATCTCAGCCTTAGAGGCGAGAGCCCCTTTTTTATAGGCTTCTGCCAAAGCATAATTGTAACTTTCTTTGTCGGGATGGCCGTTAATTAAAAGTATTTTCATCTTATAAGTAAGGTACTAATTGAGGTTTACCTAAAGGTAGCAAAATTAATTCGTCTTAATTCTGCTAGAGGAATCTCATAATAGGGCGCTCCTTTATTTTGTTTTATAGGGAATTTCAAGATGTCTTTTCTCTCAATAAAACCTAAAATTTCAATTTCATTAGGGGTAACCGTTTCATCGTACTTTACACCTATATAAATGTCTTTTGGTTTATTTTGAACATCATGAATCTTGGGCATTAAAAATTTGAAATGGTTTTTGGTGGCCGATTTAATTTCGACCTTTTTGTTATGAACAATCAAATCATAGTCGTCTACAATACCTGAATCATCGAGTCCCTTTGCGGTTTTTATAACATTGTACTTTTTAGCAAGCCATTTTGAGGTCAACAATTCACATACAATTCCACGCCATGCAAATACTCCTGAATACCTCCATTTGCCCTCTTTAATTTTTTCAAAAGCCGCAATTTGTTGCTTCGCAAATTCCTCATCTTTCAAAGCAACAGCTATGCGAATCATTTCTTAAAAATTTTTATTCATTTTTAGGATGGAATGCGCGATAGCTTCAGCCATCTTTGGTGGAACAGAATTACCTACCTGTTGCTGTTGTGATATTCTACTGCCTTTAAATTCGAAGTCATCAGGAAACGATTGCAGCTTGGCCAACTCTCTAACGGTCAGCGCTCTATTCTGCTCATAGTGGAAAATCTTTCGCATATCTCCGGTAACACATACCGAAGGCGCATCACTTTTATAGCGTATATACTTACGCACATCACCCGAAGTAGGTCGAATTTCTGTTGGAATTTCATTTCGGTCTCCACCATCAGTGATAAATGCCATTTTATGTAACATTTGTTCTGAATGTGACATCGCCACATGATTAGGAATTTTAGCTGATGCCGCACCAGATAATAATTTAGGATAGCCTTTCAAAGCCTCTTTAACAGTCACATTATTTTCTATCTGTCTTTCAGGAAATAGAATGTCTTGTTTTTTCAAAGAACCTATAAAAATAACACGCCATCGCTTTTGAGGTACACCGTAATCAACTGCATTCAGAATCTTACAAGCAACCGTATAGCCCAACTCTTCAAAATCAGCAATGATTTCATTGCGTGTTTGACCCTTTTTATGGTTGTACAGGCGTTTCACATTTTCCATCACGAAGAAACGAGGCTTGACCATTTTGACCACACGTACAAATTCTTTGAAAAGTCGATTTCTTGGATCGTCAATAAATTTACGTCCAATACTACCTGCCATACTAAACCCCTGACAAGGAGGGCCGCCAATTACTGCAGTAATGTCTTCGTATTCCTTTAAATAGGATATCTCATCATCTTGAAGTGCACAAATGTCTTTTTTAATGAGTTGATGATCCGGAAAGTTTTGTTTGTAGGTTTCGCAGAAACTTGGCTCGCGATCAACAGAGAACACATTTTGAAAACCAGCACGGTCAAAGCCTAATGAGAATCCGCCCGCACCTGAAAAAAGATCAATGTATTTTGGTTTGACACTCATGCATCAATTGTAGATTGGTAATTGAAAATATCGCTAAAAGCAGTAAAACAAATTGAAACTAGTCATCTGAACCACTTCCCAAATTTCTAATCAAGCCCATGCCCGAAAAGAAAAATATGGCGCCTAAGAGTCCGTAAACAGAAAGAATTTTAAATTCTCCTGTACCATTTACATATAAGATAGCGGCGTAAATCAAGCCACCAATTCCTAATAAAGTAAGTACCAAACCTAGTATTTTTTTAATATTCATAAGACTAAAATAAACATTTTTTTAGAGTATCACTTGCTCACTTGCCTTTAATTCTAATCGTATTAAAATCACTAAAATTAGTATCTCAACGATAAAATATGCGTACCCCAAAAAGCTTAGTTGATGTTCATAAAACAATAAGATTGATATTGTCATACAAGCATATAATAAATTCAATACTGCAATACCTTTTAAAAAAAAATTTAACTTCTTTTTAATGAAGAAAAAACAACTGAAGGAATAAATGCTAAAACAAATGGGAAAAAAAGCTAAGAAGGATAGCACATTAGTAGGCATACCAATAAACTTCTGAAAATACACCAAAATGACCCCTAAAAATAATGTTGAAAGAATAGCACCAACACCATCAATAAAAAACATTTTTTTAACATTGAGGTTTTTCATCTCATTTTAAACTTGCTAAACTTTTTTCTAAAGTTTCAATTTTAGCCTCGGCATCAGCCTGTTTTTTACGCTCTATTTCAATGACCTTTTCAGTTACATAGGTAATCGCAGATACATTGGTTAATTTCTGTATTACCGCATCCCATGAAGCAGCTGTTTTTTCTTCATTGATAACAGAAACCTCTAAGGCCTCTTTAATAGGTAAGTGTTAGAGGAGTAATTCTTTTTTACTTTATTACGTAAAACTTTCTATCCATCCATTCAACAACTTTTTCTTTTTTCTTAAAAATCCCTTTGTAATAATCATTCATATTTACAGAGATACATAATTCAAAGAAGTAATTACCTGGGTTTTCGATTTCAACTAGATAGGGGAAAAAATATTCTACATTTGACCTTATTCTTCCCGTTTCATAATTAGTATGAGTAATAATCCCATTTTTAGTTTTACCAATATTGATTAGTTTTTGGGATTCTAAATCAAATTTAGAAACATTCAATTTAAAATCTTTGTAAAGTAAATTTAAATCTCTAGCCCCAACATTTTTTACCATCGTATTTATGTTCAGTAAATATCTATTATTTGAATTATCGATGGTATAATTAATATCCAATATTTTAACACTTAATCCAACTGGTTCTTTTCGGATCACGAATTTATAATAAGCGAATATTCCGCCTATTATTATAGTTAAAGGTATAGAAATATTATAAAAAGCTTTAGAAAATAACTCCCAATCAAAATGACAATTTGAATATAAAAAATTCATGTTTATTTAATTTTAAAATACTTCAATAAGACCTTAGATGAGAACAGTAAGTGAGTAAACTAGAATTTTGCCTTTCACGAACTAATCAGTGAATTTTTCGATTTATTTTTTCAAGAAAGACTCGCTAAACTTTTTTCTAAAGTTTCAATTTTAGCCTCGGCATCAGCCTGTTTTTTACGCTCTATTTCAATGACCTTTTCAGGCGCATTGTTCACAAAGCGCTCATTTGAGAGTTTCTTTTCAACGGACTGCAAAAAACCTTGGGTGTATTTCAATTCTTCTTGAATTTTGGCAATCTCAGCCTCAATATCAATGGCACCACTTACAGGAATAAAATATTCATTTGACTTAACCCGAAATGATAAGGCTCCTTCAACCTTTTCGTTTACATAGGAAATATCAGAAACATTGGTTAATTTTTGAATTACAGCATCCCACGAAGTAGCTGTTTTTTCTTCATTGATAACTGAGACCTCTAAGGTCTCTTTCATAGGAATATTCTTTTCTTTTCTAATGGTTCTTATCCCTGAAATAACTCCTTCAGCAAAATCAAATCCGGAAATCAATTCAGAATTTATTTCAGCTTTTTTAGGCCATTCAGCAACAATCAAAGCTTGCTCAGAAGATCTTTCAGCAATATGCTGCCATACTTCTTCAGTTAAGAAAGGCATAAATGGGTGTAATAACTTAAGATTAGCTTCTAAAATACCTATGATTTGATCAAAAGTGTTTTGATCTATAGGCTGCTGATAGGCTGGTTTAATGATTTCAAGAAGCGATGAACTGTAATCATCCCAAACCAACTTATAAATAGCCATCAAAGCATCTGAAATACGATATTTACTAAAATGATCTTCAATTTCAACCAAGGTTTCATTGAACTTAGACTGATACCATTCAATACCTATCTTAGAAGCTTCTGGCTGAGGCAAATCAGCTACCTGCCAGCCTTTGACAAGTCTGAAGCCATTCCATATTTTATTGGCAAAATTCTTTCCTTGTTGACAGAGGTCTTCATCAAACATCAAATCATTACCAGCCGCTGAACTTAAAAGTAAGCCCACGCGTACCCCATCAGCACCATATTGCTCGATAAGTTTTAATGCATCAGGAGAATTTCCTAATGATTTCGACATTTTTCTGCGTTGCTTATCACGAACTAAGCCCGTGAAATATACATTTTCAAAAGGTCTTTGGTCACGGTATTCATATCCTGAGACAATCATACGCGCTACCCAAAAGAATAAAATATCAGGCCCCGTAACTAAATCATTCGTCGGGTAATAATAGTTTACTTCTTCATTGCCAGGATCGGTTATACCACCAAAAACACTGATAGGCCATAGCCATGATGAGAACCAGGTATCGAGAACGTCTTCATCTTGACGTAGGTCATCAAGGGTAAGCTTCTCGACTCCGCTCGAAGCGACAGCCCTTTTCTCATTTGCCAGTTTAAGGGCATCTTCTTTGGTTTCTGCAACTACAAAATCATCTTGGCCGTCGCCGTAGTAATACGCGGGAATTTGTTGTCCCCACCAGAGTTGTCTTGAAATATTCCAATCGCGAATGTTCTCCATCCAATGGCGATAGGTATTTTCAAACTTCTTTGGAAAAAACTTAATGTCATCAGTTTTCAAAACTCCCTTAATAGCAGGCTTTACCAAATCTTCCATCTTTAAAAACCACTGATCTGAAAGTCGGGGCTCAATAACAGTTTTGGTACGTTCAGAAGTACCTACATTGTTCATGTAGTTCTCTTTTTTGACCAAAAAGCCTTTTTCCTCTAATTCTTTTGAAATTTCTTTTCGAACCACAAATCGATCTTTGCCCTCGTAGTGCATTCCGAAAGAATTCAAAGTAGCATCGGCATTAAAAATATCAATGGTCTCAAGATTATGTTTTTCGCCTAAAGATTTATCATTTATATCATGTGCAGGGGTAACTTTTAAACAACCCGTACCAAATTCAATATCTACATACTCATCTTCTATAATCGGAATCACACGCCCGCAAATAGGAACAATCGCTTTTTTGCCTTTTAAATGCGTAAACCTCTCATCATTGGGGTTAATGCAAATAGCAGTATCGCCCAAAATGGTTTCAGGGCGGGTAGTTGCTATGGTAAGGGCCTCCCCCATCCCCTCCAAAGGAGGGGTGCCATCCTCATTGGCGATTTGATATTTGATATAATATAAAAGTCCTTGCTTTTCTTCGTAAATCACTTCTTCATCAGAAAGTGTTGTTTGCGCTTCTGGGTCCCAATTGACCATGCGATGCCCTCGGTATATTTGACCTTTATTATACAAATCGACAAATACCTTGATGACGCTTTTATATCGTTCATCATCCATAGTAAAAGCGGTACGATCCCAATCGCAAGAGCATCCTAGCTTTTTAAGCTGTTCAAGTATCACTCCGCCGTACTTATCAGTCCATTCCCAAGCATGTTTCAAAAACTCATCTCTAGTTAAGTCTGATTTGTTGATACCATCTTCTTTCAATTTTGCCACTACTTTGGCCTCTGTTGCAATTGAAGCATGATCCATACCGGGCACCCAACAAGCATTTTTACCCATCATTCGAGCACGTCTTGTCAATAAATCTTGCAATGTATTATTGAGCATATGACCCATATGCAAAATACCCGTCACATTTGGTGGCGGAATCACTATGGTATATGGCTCACGATCATCAGGTGTTGAATGAAAGTACTTATGATCCATCCAGTAGTCATACCAGCGGTTTTCAGCTATTTTGGGGTCATATTTTGACGGGATTTCCATTTTTTGGAACAGTTTTTGGTTATCATGGGTAGGTGCTAAAAAAACACCTGAATTTTAAATGTTAATTTTTCAAACTAGCCCTTTTTTTAGGCTTTTTTGAATACGAAACAAAAATAAGTAACGTTAGTAGATAACAAAAGAATTTTGGAAGATCATTAAAAACATAATACTTTTGAAATTCACCCAAAACAATATATTATGAAGAAAATAGTACTTGTATTATTTGTAGGGCTATTAAGTATGGGGTTAAAAGCTCAAGACACAGCCGCAAAAATTGAATTCAAAACTGAAACCATAGATTATGGTACCATTGAAAAGGGTGCTGATGGTGTGCGTATTTTTGAGTTTACTAATACGGGCAATGCGCCGTTGATTATCAGTAAAGCGAGTTCAACTTGTGGTTGCACAGTACCTAAGAAACCTGAAGAACCTATTATGCCGGGCAAAACAGGTGAGATTCAGGTTAAATATGACACGAACAGAGTTGGCCCAATTAGAAAGGCAATTACAATAATTTCAAATGCTGACACACCTACTAAGGTCTTAAAAATTAAAGGAGAAATAAAAGCTACTGAAGTTAGTGGAAGCAAATAAAATTTAAACTATGTAGTAAGATGCCTCGATAGAAATATCGGGGCATTTTTTATTTTGTCAAATTTGGACTACGAAGTAGGCATCAGTTCAATCAAATTAGATAGTTTTGATGAAATTGTCGATTTTTGTTTAAACCATTAGTATGCCCAATATCTCGCTAAAAGGTATGGCGATGCCAGAATCGCCCATTCGTAAACTAGTACCCTTTGCTGAAGAGGCTAAAAGAAAAGGTGCCAAGGTAATTCATTTAAATATTGGTCAACCCGATATTAAAACTCCAAAAATTGCTTTAGATGCGGTTAAGCATAATTCAATAGAAGTTCTTGCCTATAGCCGAACGGAAGGCTCTCTTGAGTACCGACAAAAATTAGCACAGTACTATAAAAAAAATGATATTCATGTTACTGCGGAAGATATTATTGTTACCACAGGAGGTTCTGAAGCTTTATCTTTTGCCATGGGCAGTATTGCCGATGTAGGAGATGAAATTATTATACCAGAACCTTTTTATGCCAATTATAATGGATTTGCGACTGCCGCCGGAGTAAAAGTAGTACCTGTTGTAGCTGATTTTGAGACTAATTTTGCCTTACCTCCTATTGCAGAATTTGAAAAACTCATTACACCTAAAACCAAGGCAATTGTTATTTGCAACCCAGGAAACCCAACCGGATATCTCTACAGTATTAAAGAAATCAAAGAATTAACTAAAATTGTCAAAGATCATGACCTCTTCTTAATCGCAGATGAAGTATATCGTGAATTTACTTATGATGGTGTAGCACACTATTCTATTTTCCAAGAAGAAGGTATTGAGGATCATGCCATAATTATTGATTCTGTTTCTAAAAGATACAGCATGTGCGGCGCTCGAATCGGATGTTTGGTTTCAAAAAGCAAAAAAGTGATACGCACAGTCCTAAAATTTGCTCAGGCCAGGTTATCGCCACCTACCTATGCTCAAATTGCTGCAGAAGCAGCTTTAGGCACCCCTGATAGTTATTTTGAATCTGTTAAATCAGAGTACACAGAAAGACGAAATATTCTTATTGAAGAACTTGAAAAAATTGAAGGGGTTCGGGTTGCAAAACCGCAAGGCGCATTCTATTGTATAGCTGAACTACCTATCAAAAATGCTGATGATTTTGCTCAATGGCTACTTGAAGATTTTAGAGTCAATAATGAAACAGTCATGGTAGCCCCAGCGGCAGGTTTCTATGCCACTGAAGGATTTGGTTTCAATCAAATTCGTATCGCCTATGTTTTAGACATTGAAAAATTAAAAAGAGCCGTTATCATTATTCGTGAAGCGCTAAAAAGTTATATAGGCTAATGAAGATTCAAGAAAACCAATCTCTTAAAACATACAATACTTTTGGTATTGCTGCTAAAGCTCGCTTTTTCTGTGAAGTCAATTCACTTGAAGATTTATCGCATGCCCTACAACTCAAAGAATATGATGAAAAATTTATTCTTAGTGGTGGCAGCAACATTTTAATTACCCAGGATATTAATGCACTGGTCATTCATCTTAATTTAAAAGGATTTGAAGTAATTTCAGAAACAGATGAGGATGTCATTTTAAAAGTCATGGCAGGCGAAAATTGGCATAAAATGGTACGATGGACGCTGGAACAAAACTATGGGGGACTAGAAAACATGTCTCTGATACCCGGAAATACAGGTACGGCGCCTATTCAAAATATTGGTGCTTATGGTGTTGAATTAAAAGATACAATGATTAGTTGTGAGACCATGCACAAACAAACTCAAGAACTAAAAACCTTTACTAATGAAGAGTGCCAGTTTGACTATCGCGATTCATATTTCAAAAATGAAGGCAAAGGAAAATATGTCATCACTTCAGTAAACTTTAGGCTCAGTAAAAAAAATCATGTATTACGCACCACCTACGGCGCAATTGAAAATGAATTAAAAAAGAGAAACATAACACAACCCACCATTCAAAATATTTCAGATGCAGTTATTGCCATAAGACAAAGTAAATTACCCAATCCAGCAGAATTAGGTAATAGCGGTAGTTTCTTCAAAAACCCTGTTGTATCAAAGTCTGAATTTTTGAAATTTTCAAAAAATCATCCTGAGGCACCCTATTATAAACTTGAAGATGACACCTATAAAATCCCTGCAGGTTGGTTAATTGAATCATGCGGATTTAAAGGCAAGCGGTATGGTGATGCCGGCATACATGAAAAACAAGCCTTAGTGCTCGTAAACTTTGGCAATGCCAGTGGCGATGAAATAAAGAGTCTTGCACATCGCATTATGGCAAAAGTTGAAAAAACATTTCAAATTAAAATTTTTCCTGAAGTAAATATTATTGGTTAGGTTAAAATAAATAATCCCCCCAAATAAATTTGAGGGGATTATACCAAACCAAACTAACCAAAAACTAAATATACAGTTACCAGCTGCATATTTATCAAATTAAAAAAAATTGACTACGCTTCATTAAAATCAAATGTATAAATTAGCGTTAATCATAATATATACGTCACAGATATATTAATTGGATGTCGGAAGGCTCAATTTTTTTTTCTATGCCCTAATTCTTAGATGAGTACACTATTAGAAAAACATATTGTTGAACTACTTCAAGAGCGAAATGAAAAAGCCATTTCACTTTTGTATGAACACTATGGTGATACTCTTTATGGCGTTGCCTACAAGGTGGTTCGAAATAATGAACTGGCACAAGATATAGTTCAAGAAAGTTTTGTGAAAATCTGGAAAAAATCTGATTCTTATGATGCCTCAAAAGCAAAATTATTCACTTGGTTATTTCGAATTACAAGAAATACGGCCATTGATAAGTTGAGAAGTGTAAATACTAAAAAAGATAAAGAGATCCAAATAGATGTTTCTGACGTATATAATTTAGGTGTTGATCATATCAAACCTGAGCTTATTGATACGCATGAGAATCTAGAAAAAATAGAAACCAAGTACCGAATAATTCTTGAAGCGCTATTTTTTATGGGGATGACCCAACAAGAAGCAAGTGATGAATTAGATATTCCGTTAGGAACTATTAAATCAAGGCTCAAAATTGGATTGCGTGAATTAAGAAAATTATATGGCCCTACAGCCATGTTAGCCTCAATATTAAGTATAGTACTATGAAAGAAAAAATAAAAATTTTCTTAGACAGTGATCTTATTGAAAAGTATCTGTTAGAAAATACAACCCAGGAAGAAACTTTGCAGGTAGAGCGTTATATCGCCATGTACCCTGAGGTTCAAAAAACCTATGATGTGTTGCAAAATAACTTAGAATCATTTGCAAAAATGCATGCGGTTGATACGCCTGATGGTTTAAAAGAAAAAATCATTGCACGAATAAGAGGAGAAAAAGCGGGTAGAAAAAAATTCTTTCAATATGCAATCGCCGCTAGTATTACGGCATTACTGTTTGCTGTGGCTTCAGTTTTCTTTTATCAGCAAAATCAGAATCTTCAAGAAGAAAACGTTGCAGTTACCCATAAAATTGAGACCTTAAAACAAGACATGAACAGTCAGTTAGAAGATATGAGAAGACAGTTCATTGTGCTTAACAACCCACAAACCAAAAAATTTAATGTTATGGGTAATAAAAAGGCAAAAGAATTAAAGGCAGTTGCCTATATTAATCCGGTTAAAAAATTGTCTTACATCAATGTGAGTAAATTACCAAACTTGCCAGAGAATCAATGTTATCAAATGTGGACGGAGGTTAATGGTAAAATGGTTAACCTTGGTATTATCAAAGAATCTAAAAATCAAGATGAGTTATTTGCATTGCCTTATGGCAAGAAAGCAGTTAGTTATATCACTATCGAACCTCAAGGTGGTAATAATGCACCTACGGTTGAAAATATAGTTGCAAATTTTGCTTTCTAAGCTAAATTTAAGTTTAATCTGAAAGCCTTGATAATCTCTATTCAAGGCTTTATTTTTTTGTACCTTTATCACATGAAATTACTCTTATTAACCATTGCACTTCTTGCTTTGGCTTTCGCAGGTATAGCCATTAAAATTTGGGCTAAAAAAGATGGTGAGTTTGCTGGCACATGTGCAAGTCAGAGTCCGTTTTTGAACAAAGATGGAGAAGCCTGTGGCTTGTGTGGTAAATTACCAAATGAACAAGATTGCAGAAATGAAGCCATTACACAATAATTAACAAGCAACCCTTTATAGTTTTTTCAGTTGACGAAAAGCGAAAACAACATTCAGGTAATTATAAAAGATGCCATTGATGGTAACCAGATGGCCTTTAGTACATTGCTTGATATGTTTTGGAAAGATGTCTACGGCTTTCAATTAAAGCGCACTGAAAATGAAAATGATGCAGAAGATATTACCATTCAAACATTTTCAAAAGCCTTTGATAAAATAACAACTTTCAACAACGAGTTTGAATTTAAAACGTGGCTAATTACCATTTCAAAAAATATACATGTTGATTTAATTAGAAAGAGAAAAAGAAGACTTGATACAGCCAATAATAGTGATGAAATTAACAAGGTTCTCGATGCTACACCTAGTGCTGAAGACCAAATAATAACCAAACAAAATCTTGCCACCCTTTTACTTCATATAAAAAAGCTAAAACCGCACTATCAAAAGGTTATCAATTTAAGATACTTTCATGAATTGAGTTATGCTGACATTGCCAGTGAGCTAGAAGAACCTATGAACAATGTAAAAGTAAAATTATTAAGAGCTAAAAAGCTTTTAGCTCAAATGCTAGAAGCAAAATAAGATGTACTTATAAAAGTATGCCAACTGGCGGCTAACAAGTCGATTTTCAAACACCTTTTGAACCTATATGAACAGTAATTTTGTTTGTATATTTGTTAAAAATTTTGACCATGAGTTCAGATTCCTTGGCGCACGTAAAACCTCCTAAAGGAAAACCTAAATGGCTTCGTGTAAAGCTTCCAACAGGAAAGAAATACACGCAACTAAGAGGACTCGTTGAAAAATATGATCTTCATACCATTTGTACTTCAGGTAGTTGTCCAAATATGGGCGAATGCTGGGGTGAAGGAACCGCAACTTTCATGATTTTAGGAAATGTGTGTACGCGTTCTTGCGGCTTTTGTGGTGTAAAGACAGGAAGACCTGAAGATGTTGATTGGGCCGAACCAGAAAAAGTAGCTCGTTCTATTAAAATAATGAGCATTAAACATGCTGTTATTACTTCAGTAGACCGTGATGATTTGAAAGATATGGGTTCAATTATCTGGGCTGAAACAGTACAGGCGATTCGAAGAATGAATCCTGAAACTACATTAGAAACATTAATTCCTGATTTTCAAGGTATCGAAAGACATTTAGATAGAATTGTTAAAGTGGCTCCTGAGGTTGTCTCTCATAATATGGAAACAGTTAAAAGGCTAACAAGAGAAGTCCGTATTCAAGCGAAATATGAGCGAAGTCTTAACGTATTGCGTTACTTAAAAGAAAAAGGAGTCAACAGAACCAAATCAGGAATTATGTTAGGCTTAGGTGAGTTTGAAGAAGAAGTGATACAAACTATGAAAGACTTGAGAAACGCAAATGTTGACGTTGTAACCATTGGTCAATACCTACAACCTTCAAAAAAACATTTACCGGTCAAAGAATTTATTCTTCCTGAGCAATTTAAAAAATATGAAGAAATAGGTCTTGAAATGGGCTTCAGACATGTTGAAAGTGGAGCCTTGGTTAGATCCTCATATAAAGCGCACAAACATATTAAATAGTGCATTTTTAATTCTAGCAATAACTCTTTATAGTCTAACAAATGAACCAAACAACCATAGGTATTAACGGTTTTGGTAGAATTGGTCGTAGTTTTCTTCGATTAGTACAAGGTCATGAACATTTAAAAGTTGTTGCCATAAATGATTTAGCCGATGCAAGAACCCTATCACATTTATTACAATATGATAGCATTCATGGTCGTTTCAACGGACAAGTTTCTTATGAAAACAATGAGATTCATGTGAACAATCAAAAAATAAAATTGGTAAATCACAAGGCGCCAGACCAAATTGATTGGGCCTCATTAGGTGTAGATATCGTTTTAGAGAGTTCTGGCAAATTCAAAGACAAGAAATCTTTAAATGGGCATTTAAAAAGCGGTGCAAAAAAAGTAATTCTTTCTGCGCCCCCTTTTGACGATGCAATTAAGATGGTTGTTTACGGTATTAATCATGAAACGATTACCGCAAATGACCATATCATATCAAATGCCTCATGCACGACTAATAATGCAGCTCCGATGATAAAGGTTATTAATGAACTATGTGGTATTGAACAAGCCTATATAACTACGGTTCATTCGTATACTACTGACCAAAGTTTGCATGATCAACCACATAGAGATTTAAGAAGAGCTCGCGCAGCGGCACAATCAATTGTGCCTACAACCACAGGAGCTGCAAAAGCTCTAACCCGAATTTTTCCTGATTTGGCAACGGTAATCGGTGGTTGCGGTATACGAGTTCCTGTAGCCAATGGTTCTTTAACTGATATAACCTTTAATGTTAAAAACCCTACAAGTATTAAAGAAATTAATAATACTTTTGAGCATGCCGCAAATAATGAACTAAAAAACATTCTACTATATACACAAGATCCAATTGTATCAGTAGATATAAACAATAGTTGTCATTCTTGTACGTTTGATTCTTTAATGACTTCTGTTGTTGGAAAAATGGTCAAAATTATTGGCTGGTACGACAATGAAATTGGGTATAGCAGTAGACTCATTGATTTGATGAATTTTTTGATACTAAAAAAATACATTTGAGCCTTTTATCAAAACATATAAAAATTCATTGTTTACTACCCATGCTAGTTTCACTGGTAAGTTCTATGACACTTCTAGGTCAAAAAAATAATATAAATCAATCTCTTGATTCTTTAGACAACTCTGTTTCGTACTTCTTTGACCAAGCTAGAAATCTAGTAAATCAAAATAACTTAGAACCAGCATTACAATATTTGAATAAAGCTGCAACATTAGCTGAAAAAAATGATGATTTAAAATCTCTAATTGATACACACCATAAACTCGCTCTTTTATATCTTGATTTGAATCGTGAAAATGATGCTTTGTTCTATCTAGACAGAACCAAAAAAGCCCTTGAAAATATTGAATATCCTTACGGAGATGCCATTTATAAATATGTTGACGCTAATATTCTCTTTCAAAATAATAAAAGTTTTCAAGCTTTGTTAATGCTTGAAGAAGCCAAACAATTGAATAATGATAGAAACTTTTACAATAACATTATTCTAACTGAGAGCGATATTTTGGCTAGTATTGAGAAATTTGATCAAGCATTAACCAAGTATAATTCGTTATTAGTAAATACTGATATTCACGAAAAAGAGTACTTAAGTACAAGAGCATATCTAGGTCTCTCTAAATTACATTTCAAAAAAAATGCTTTTGAAGAAAGTGCTACAAACGCAGAAAAAGCTTATGAAATAGCTAAAGAAAATCGTTTTTTTAGAGAACTCTTTGAGGCCAATGAGCAACTTACATTAACCTATGAAAAGCTAGGAAATTTTGAACTCGCAAATGCAGCCCTAAAGAAAAAAATCATTCTCAATGATTCATTGAACAACATAGAAAAAATCTTAAGCGAAGCAAAAACCGCTGATAAAATACAATTTGGTATCATGAGCGGCCAAATTAAACAGCAAGATGAGGAGATTGCAGCACTTACTGAATCAGAGACACGTTCAGAATTTGCTGTAATATTAACTTCTGCTTTCTTGATTATCATTTCGCTATTAGCAGTTTCATTGTACCGTAACAATCAAATAAAATTAAAAACCAATGATTTGTTACAAACCAAGAACAACGAACTACAATCAGCACGTGATGCAGCAGTTAGTGCGATGGAGGCAAAAACAAATTTCCTTTCAACGGTTAGTCATGAATTAAGAACGCCACTTTATGCAGTGACGGGGCTTACACATTTGTTACTAGAGGAAAATCCGAGTAAAAATCAAAAAGAACACCTTAAAGCGTTGAAATTTTCTGGCGATTATCTTTTGAATTTCATTAATGACATTCTTCAAATAAACAAAATTGATGCTGATAAGCTAGAACCTCTAAATATTGAATTTAATTTAAAAAAGACCATAAAAGAGGTTATTGATTCATTACAACAAAGCGCAAGTGAAAATAATACTCAAATTATACTTGAGTACGATGAAAATATTCCAAATAATTTGATGAGTGACCCAATTAAACTCTCTCAGATTTTTATGAATTTGGTGGGTAACGGACTCAAATTTACGAAAGAAGGTGAGGTAAAAGTTGCAATAAAACTCATTAAAAAAGTTGAGGATAACGTGAATCTATATTGCGAGGTATCAGATAATGGCATTGGTATCTCTAAAGAAAAGCAATCATCTATTTTTGAAGATTTTGAACAAGGTTCTATACAAATTAATAGAGAATATGGTGGCACTGGTCTAGGTTTAACTATTGTTAAAAGCCTTTTAGGGCTTTTTGATAGTAAAATTCAATTAGAAAGTGAAATGGGCAAAGGAAGTAAGTTTTTCTTTGAACTCAATTTGAAGAGCAAAGACAGTATAGTTGACGACATTCCGTTTGAAATCGCTGATAAAGATTATGATTTTGAAGGACTCCATCTTATGATTGTAGAAGACAACAAAATCAATCAAGTCATCACTAAAAAGATGTTGACCAAAAAAGCAATGACCAGTGATATTGCGAGTAACGGAATGGAGGCCGTTGAATTAGCCAGAAATAATACATACGATGCTATTTTGATGGATATTCATATGCCCGGTATTAGCGGCGAAGAAGCCACAATTCGAATTCGTAAATTTGATACAAATACTCCTATTATTGCCCTCACGGCAATATCTCTTGATGATAGTTTAGAAAATTTTTATGCCGCCGGATGTAATGATGTGGTAACCAAACCATTTAAACCAGAAGTCTTTTATCAAAAAATAGGTGAAAATATTTTTGATGGTAAGGCTTAAAATTTTACTTCAAAATTTGATTTATTTTTTCATGAAAAACTTGGGCATCATTTGAAATGAACTCGTGCTTTACGCCTAAAAAATACAAATCATCAATTTTCTCAACTAAACGTACATAATCTTTTTCTGTGGTTACTTTTAGTCCTAAACTTTTAAAAAAACCAATTTCTTTAGTTTTAAAATTGTGATGATCTCTAAATTTTAAATGCTTGAAATCATTATTCAAACTTTTTAAATGCGCAACGAGCGGGTCTGAGTCTGCAATTCCTGTTATTAAAATAAAGTCTTTATCTTTTAAACTTGAGGTTGCAATAGTATTGTCATTAGAAGTCAGTTCATCATTGTAAACCAATGAGGCAAATAAAAGGTGTTGCTTGTGATGCGGATTCAATTTTTGTATAATTTCTCGACGTTCGACATCTGAAATATTTGATGGACATTTGGTCACTATAATAACATCTGCCCTATGAGTTTGTGATTTATGATCTCGTAAATTTCCGGTAGGCAAATACCAGTCATTCGCATATAATTTACCATATGACGTCAGGAGAATATTTAAATCTGACTTAACTCTTCTGTGTTGAAAAGCATCATCAAGAATTATAACATCAGGCTGAATGGTCTTTTCCAAAAGCGATATTCCGTGGGCTCTATCTTCATCTACAGCCAGATCAATTTTTTTGAACTTTTGGTATATCTGAAAAGGTTCATCGCCTAAATCTTGTACTGTACTATTTGATGAAGCTAAAACGTACCCTTTCGTATAACGTTTATAACCTCGACTTAACACAGCTACTTTATAATTTGTAGATAACAGATTAATGATATACTCCGTCATTGGCGATTTACCTGTACCACCTGTACTCAAATTACCAATGCAAATTATGGGCGTTTTAAAGCTTTTAGAGGCTAAAATTCCTATGTCAAATAGTTTATTACGCAAATAAACTACTAAAGCATATATCAATGAAATAGGAAAAGCTAATAT
>CAZKQM010000026.1:0-34199 GCA_964554895.1 uncultured Maribacter sp.
GATTAAAACCATTTTCTAGTAAATAATCTAATGATTGTTTTAGGACTTAAAGTGACGATAAAACGAATTCTTTCATTGTAATTTGGTTGTGCAATTTCCCAACCGTTGTTCGAATAAACCGGAAAATATAATTCAAAGAAATCAGTAACTAAATTTAAACGAACACCAGAATCATATACAAATTTTGCGCTTTGACCCCTATTTTGAATGTAACCAATATCGCCATAAACCTCAGCCCATCGCCATATATTTACACTGGCATTCATGGTTGCAATCCAATCATTTGAAAAACGAAGGTCTTCATTTAAGAATGATTTAAACCCACCTTCGGCTATAATTATTTGTTGGCTGTAGATACCAGAATCTTCAGAACGTCCTAAATAATTAAAATCAAATAAGTAATCAGTGGGTCTGTCTAATGCAAAACTGAAAAAATCAGAATTAGAATTATTCCATAGAAATTTACCAGCAAAAAAACGAATATTGAGCTGTCTGTTATTATCAAAGAGTTTACGATATTCATATTCTGCTGACAGCTTTGTAAAGTTACTTGATTGTTGAAAATCAATAAACCAACTTTTGAAATTTAGAACATTATTATCGATATGCCTAAAGCGCATATTAAACACTCCGTAATCAGGATTCAATGCGTCATCGTCACGTATTTCGGCAACCGTAGCATCAATATCTCTAAATATACTGACGTACCTAAAATTCAATAGTTGTCTTTTGTTTAATAGAAGATTTTCAGGTCGCCAAGCAAAAGTAATACGAGGAATTATTCTTGTGACTCTTGAATTAATATTAAAATGTGATGTTCCTGCACCAACACCAAAGCTGGTTAGGTAAAGTCCACTTTTATTGACATAATGCCGATAATTAAATCCGGCACCACCAACGAGCGCCTTTTCTCTGAAGGAATATCCTGGTTCAATATCAAAAATAAATGGTCTTTCAACAAGGGTTTTATTGTGCAATCTAAGGGCAGGTACCCAACCATCATATAGATTAAAACTCAGCGTTGGAACATAAAATATTTGATTGTAATAGGGGTTTTCTGAATCTTGAAAGAATGTAAATTTGAGTTTTTTATTACTTGCTAAAAACCCGCCTAGAGATTTCCAATTATCACGCTGATTAAATTCCGGAATTTTTTTATCATAATTTAATACCAATCTGTTTTCTCCGTTTCTAGGAATGGTAAAAGTTTTTTCTTTCAAGATATCGCTAAACCAATATTGCGATACAACAGAGTCTTTACGTAAACCAAATAGTGAAATGGGTACATTGGTGCCTTCTTTGTTCTTTAAAGTAACTGTTAAAGAATCAGCTGTTTTTTCAATCTTCTTGATTTTGAAGTCAATTTTTCGATCTGTAGAAACGTAGTCTCTAAAAAACCAATCAATATTTTCATCAGTTGAGCGCTTTAAGATTGATTCAAAATCAGAAACATGAACCTTGGTTAGCATAAAGCTTTTATAAAAATCTTTGATGCTTTTATTAACCACCTCATCGCCCATATAGCTAGCAAGATACGATAGGCCTAAACCCGCCTTATACTTGTTACCGATTTTCTGATTAAACCAAATTAATGAATCATTAGAGGTTGTTAAAGGCTGATCTAGATTCTTACGAGCAGTAATCATATGTAAAAAAGAATATTGCTCATTAAACCCCATTTTAGCAAGATTAAAACTTTTAACGCCCCAAATACGTGATAATTTACCTAACAATTTTTGATCTGGATAAAACTCCTCTACATAAGCAATCATTAAATAGTTAGCAATGGCATCAGTTAACCATTGCTTTTTTCTAGGGTTTACATAAATGGTTTCTTCAAGGATGTTAATCAAAGCCGTTTTTAAAAATTTCATTTCAAATTGAAATTGAACATTATACGGCTGTATAAAAGAGGGAAGTTGATTTATACCGTAAAGCGGATTTTTATCATAATCAATTTCGCTAACCAACAAATTAGTATGTGGATAATTACCCAGCTTGGCATTTATAAATTCAACTACATTATTGATAGATACAGTTTTTAGTACGGGATCAAGTTTACGCACGTCAAGGTCAGAAACTACCGTCGCATACTTGGTTATTAAAGTTGTGAATTTATCTGATGTTGACAGAATTATTTCACAATTCTTTTGTTTGCTACCGTCAAGACGAACAAATTGATTTTCATCAGCATCAGATTTACTTAAAGTGCCATAGTTTGAAGACAAGAATAAGTTTTTAGGATATGTTAGATTGATGGTGGTATTGGTGTAATCGGTGTAAAGATCTTCAAGGTCTTTATTCGAATATAAATGCCATACTCCATCAAAAACAGCTGGGGTTAAATACCAGTCTTTCAAATAATATTCTCCCTTATTGTTATAACCGTAAGGTGTGTATTTGTTTGGTGGTAATTTGACGTTATAACTGATATAAAATTTGGCCACCGCATTCGGTGCCAATTCGTGGTTTAATTCAACCTTAATGATGTCTTTATTTTTAGTTCTAGACCATTCAAGGCCACGATAATCACTATCAACAAAACTTACAATTTTCGTAGATCCTCTTTCATTTTTTTTAGCCAAATGTAAACCTTTTTTGAACTGTTCAGCAAAACGTTTGGCTAAGGGTGTGTTTTTACTAGAATAGGCGTTTGCCCAATCATTGAAATAAATGACCTTTAATGGCTTATTTGAATTATTGACATATTCAAGTTCTTGTTGAATACTCAAGGTTTGAGTATTGGAGTCTAGACTTACATCTAAAACAAGGGTATGTTGTGCATTACTAATGAATACATTCAATAGTAGCAAAATCACACTTTGTACAAGTGTTAAATAGTCTTTCGGAAAATTATTCATTTAAAAATTCGGACTCAATGCATGACCCTTATAGAAAGCATCAATGATTGAAACAACTTCTTCATTGGTATCAACAATTTTTATAAGGTCTAAGTCTTCAGGGCTGATATTTCCTGCCACTAACATGGTGTTTTTGATCCAATCAATGAGGCCTGACCAAAATTCAGTACCTACCAAAATAATTGGAAACCTTTCAATTTTATGCGTTTGAATGAGGGTTATTGCCTCAAAAAGCTCATCAAGCGTTCCAAATCCTCCGGGCATTACAACAAAACCTTGAGAATATTTCACGAACATTACTTTGCGAACAAAGAAATAATCAAAATCTAGGCTTTTATCTGAATCAATGTATGGGTTGTCATGTTGTTCAAAAGGCAAATCTATATTTAAACCTACTGAGGTTCCACCAGCTAAATTCGCCCCTCGATTTCCTGCTTCCATGATACCTGGTCCACCGCCAGTAATAACTCCGTATCCAGCATTGGCAATACTTTCTGCAACGTCAACCGCTAATTGGTAATACTTTTGATTTTCTTTAGTACGCGCTGAACCAAAGATTGATACACAAGGCCCAATGACACTCATTCTTTCAAAACCATTGACAAATTCGCCCATGATTTTAAATAAGGCCCATGAATCATTTGTTTTAATCTCATTCCAACCTTTATGATGTTGTTCTTTTCTCATTGAAATTGAATTTATTTTTCATTCCTTCAAAGGAAGGAATCTTGTTGTTGTTATTCTTTCTGCGTCAATATTGTGCCCCGAGAATTCTGGAATTTCAGTAAAGATGGGAAACTTTTTTTCAAATTTTTTGTTAAATCTTGCTTCTAAAATGCTAATTCTTTTTTCAAAAATTTAGCAGTGTAACTTTTTTTATCTTTTGCTAGTTGTTCAGGGGTGCCCTTAGCAACAATCATTCCACCACCACGACCACCTTCATAACCGATATCAATAATATAATCAACCATTTTAATTACATCCAAATTATGTTCAATGACCAATATAGTATTGCCTTTATTTACTAATCTATTTAAGACTTCTAACAAAACTCGAATATCTTCAAAATGAAGACCTGTAGTAGGTTCATCTAAAATATAAAAAGTATTGCCGGTATCGCGTTTCGAAAGTTCAGTCGCTAATTTTATTCGTTGTGCTTCACCACCTGAAAGGGTAGTAGATTGTTGTCCGAGTGAAATGTATCCTAAACCGACATCTTGAATAGTTTTTAACTTTCGATATATTTTAGGTATGGCTTCAAAAAAACTTACCGCTTCATTAATGGTCATTTCTAAAACATCAGCAATAGATTTTCCTTTAAATCGAATTTCTAAAGTCTCTCTATTAAATCGTTTACCCTGGCAGGTTTCACAATCAACATATACATCGGGTAAAAAATTCATTTCAATAACTCTTAGCCCACCACCTTGGCAGGTTTCACAGCGTCCTCCTTTTACATTAAAACTAAACCTTCCTGGTTTATAACCTCTTATTGCCGCCTCAGAGGTTTTGGTAAATAAAGATCGTATTTCGCTGAAAACTCCGGTATAGGTCGCCGGATTTGATCTCGGAGTCCGACCTATGGGACTTTGATTGATATCTATAACCTTATCAATATGTTCTAGACCCGTTATCTTTTTATAAGGCATTGGCTTTTTTACACCATTAAAATAATGAGCATTCATAATAGGGTAGAGGGTCTCATTTATTAAGGTAGATTTCCCACTACCTGAAACTCCGGTTACGCCAATCATTTTGCCTAAGGGTAGTTCAATAGAAACATTTTTTAGGTTATTACCCGTGCATCCTGAAAGCACTATTTTTTTTCCATTGCCTTTCCTTCTTTTTTTTGGGATTTCAATTTCCTTTTTGCCAGTAATATAATCCGCAGTAAGTGTTTTATACTTTTTCAAATCTTTAGGTAAACCTTCAGAAATAATAGTGCCCCCATGTCTACCTGCTTTTGGACCAATGTCAATAACATGGTCAGCACGTTCTATCATATCACGATCGTGCTCTACTACAATAATTGAGTTGCCAATGTCACGTAAAGATTCTAAAGACTTAATCAAACGTTCATTATCACGTTGATGCAAGCCAATACTCGGTTCATCAAGAATATAAAGTACACCTACTAATTGTGAACCTATTTGCGTGGCTAAACGAATGCGTTGCGCTTCTCCTCCAGATAGTGATTTTGAACTTCGATTTAAAGAAAGATAATCAAGTCCTACATTTAATAAAAAGTCAATTCTTGTTCTAATTTCTTTTATTATTTCTTCAGCAATTTTGAACTGATTACCCTTTAATTTCTTTTGAAGTTTAGTAAAAAATTCTGCCAATTCGACAATGTCATAGTCCGCTAATTCAGCAATATTTTTTTCGTCTATTTTAAAATTTAAAGACTCTAATTTTAATCGCGAACCGTTGCAGGTAGGGCATAAAACCTTGTCCATATATTCTTTAGCCCATCTTTTAATTGAAGTTGAAGGTGCTTCATCAAATTGGTTTTTAATAAAGTTTGAAATTCCTTCATAATCAATTTTATAGGTTCTTTTAACCCCTAAAGTTTTTGAATCAACTTCAAAATTTTCAACACCACCATTCATTAGTATTTCTATCGCTTCTTTCGGAATTTTTTCAATGGGATCTGTTAGTTGAAAATCATACCGCTGGGCAATCGTTTCAATTTGTTTGAATGCCCAAGACTTTTTATACTCACCAAGCGGAGCTATACCACCCGCTTTGATTGATTTCTTTTTGTCAGGAAATATTTTTAACTCATTGACTTCGTGCACATGTCCGAGTCCGTTACAATCAGGACACATGCCTTTTGGCGAATTAAATGAAAAGGTATTTGGCTCAGGTAATGGATATGAAATACCTGTAGTGGCACACATTAAATCACGACTAAAATAGCGTGCTTTTGAAGCGCTCTCTTCAAGAATCATTAAAACATTATCGCCACTATACATGGCTGTATTGATTGTTTCAATAAGACGTTTGTCAATATTATCAGTGTCATCAATTTTTAAGCGATCGATAACAATTTCAATATCGTGAACTTTGTAGCGATCCACTTTCATGCCTTTAACAATATCTTTTATTTTGCCATCAATTCTTACTTTAACAAAACCTTGTTTACCAATTTGTTCAAAAAGTTCTCGGTAATGCCCTTTTCGTGATTTGATGATAGGTGCAAGAACATTTATTTTTTTGCCGCCATACTCTTTTAGAATGAGATTTTTAATTTGATCATCACTATAACTTACCATCTTATTACCGGTATTATAACTATAGGCGTCAGCTGCCCGGGCAAAAAGAAGTCTTAAAAAATCATAGATTTCTGTAATGGTACCAACTGTTGAACGAGGCGATTTTGAAGTGGTTTTTTGCTCAATGGCAATCACAGGTGAGAGGCCATCAATTTTATCAACATCTGGTCTTTCTAAACCTCCTAAAAATTGACGCGCATAGGCAGAAAAAGTTTCAATATACCTGCGTTGTCCTTCGGCATAAATAGTATCAAAAGCTAATGAAGATTTACCACTACCAGATAAGCCTGTAATCACGACTAATTTTTCACGTGGTATGGTCACATCAATGTTCTTTAAATTATGAACACGAGCCCCTTTAACTTCAATATTTTCTTCGTACTTAATCATTTTCAAAGCAAAGTTGCAAAAATACAATTTTGACAACGAAATATGGGGTGTACACCACTTCCTTTTTGTATTTAAGTTTGATAGCTATTGTTTTTGATATTGAATAAAAAACGAAATCATGCAATTATTAGGAATAGGCTCAAGAATCAATCATAGTAACTATGGCAAAGGCGTTGTTACCAATGTAACTTCAAAACATTATTGGGTAACTTTTTTCGATAACGGACTAGAAACTATTGATCTAAACTCAGATTTTGATATAATTGAAGCGGTAGAAGACGAAGTAGATTCAGTTAGTTTTTCAGAAGTTGAGCAATCTTTAATTGCAATTTTACGTCGTTGGAGTGATGCCTCATCAATTAGCCCAATGGCCGATAAATGGAAAGGCGGTAATCTGATTTTAGAGCCGAAAGATACCAATCTTTCGAATAAAGAAATTTCTATTGAAACCTTTTTTCATAAAATTGTAATGGTTCGTGACCGCATTCGTGTAATGGAACAAAAGATAAACTCGAGTAAAACTTTAGACGACCAAGACAAGGTTGATTTGCAACAATACCTTACCCGTATTTATGGGAGTTTAACAACTTTTAATGTGCTTTTTAAAAATAAAAGTGATCATTTTATAGGGGAGCGGAATGCTTAATTTAAAAAATTAATTTTACTAATTTCTTTAAGTCTTTTTGAATTGCTTGAACAATAGAAATACAATTCTAATTAATAAAAGGGATAATAATAAAATAAAGAAATTTTTAAAAGTTATCCACTCAAATTTTGAATTCTTTGGCTCTAAAATTTTTTCAATTTCAAGTTCTTGATTTGCCTTAGCTAGTTTGATACGTCTTTCGGTTTGATCAACGGTTAGTGTTTTTGAAAGCTTTTCAAACTGTTCCATATGGAAATTAGCGTTGGTAATATCGCCTAATTTCTCATAAGTTTGAGACAAAAATTGATTGGCATTCACTTGACCGTCTAAGGAGTTTAAAGTCTTTGAAAGTTTTAAATTTTCACTTGCATATTCAATCGTCTTATCAGAATTTTCTAGCTTATAATAAGCTTCTGATATACCCTTTAAAATAGTAAGTTTTTCATCAGGATCTTCAGCTGATTCGTTTAAAGCGTAAGCTTTTAGGTAATTTTTTAGAGTGTCATTATAGTTCTCTTGTTTCAATTTTAACTTACCAAAATTACTATGAGCGAATGCCAGCCAAACACTTGAATTATTTTCAATAAAAACAGGAATGCTCTTATTCAAGTTAGGTTCTGCTTCATTCAGTTTTCCATCTTCAATAAGGGTATCCGCTAAATTGGCTAAAATTTCAGCTTTAAAATAATCTTGATTAAGGGGTTCAATAATTTCTAGAGCTTTGTTGTAAAATTTAACCGCCAATTCAAAATTATTTTGACTTGATTGAATATTGGCAATATTATGATACATAAAAGAAAGACTTAGTTGATTATTAATTTTATTTGCAATTTCTATACCCTGTATATATGAAGATAAGGCATTCGTATAATTACCAATGTTACTGTATTCGTAACCAAGAATATTTAAAAATCTTAATTTTAATTCTAAATCTATTTTTTCTTGTGAATCAATACTTTCAATGCCTTTGGTATAATGAACAATAGCCGAATCTGTTTGAGAATTTAATCTGTAAAAATCTCCGAAAAGCATTTCTGAATGGGGAATCCCTTTTTCATAATTAGCTTCTTTAAGTAAGGTAGAAAGTCTTTGAGCTATCTCAAACATTTTATCATTATCAGTATATCTGAAAGCCCTGCCAAAATGAATTAAAGTTTTAAGGTAGGTTGTATCTGTTGCTACAAAATCTGGTTTAGCCTCAAATTCTTTAATTTTTGTACTCAGGCTGTCTAAAACTTGAGGAAATTGAGCAACGTTTTTTTGAAGAAGAATAATACCGAGAGCGAAAAGAAGAAATGTTCTACTTTTTAAAAGTCTTTTGAAATATAAAATAGCAGAAATTATCATTAGAAAAATTTCAATTGCGATGAGTTTAAATACCGCGATATTTAAAACCGAATCAATTCTTCTAAAATAACACAATTTTTAGCGTTATGAAATATAATATTCTATAAAAAGCTAAGTTTCTCAATATGAATTAATTAACTTAAAGAAAGGAAAGTGAATATATTTCAAAAATTTAATTAAGTGCAAATAGGAACCATATATTGTTTTAAACGGCTTGTTTAACCCCTCTGTTGCTAGAGGATATTTCTAATTTACCTGACTCATAGCTGATACCATAATTACGTTTGGTGTCAAAAATTTCCCAATTTTTGTTTCTCAAGGTCATTCTTAAATGTCTTGATAACAAAGGCAATACATTATATTTTGGTTTTAGTAAAGCTCTTGAAGTAGTACTTTCTGAAAGTTGAAAATTAGCAAAAACTTCCATTCTCCGTTTTTCCTTTTCAACCTTGTTCATCAATTGTTTTAGATTTTCGGTTAAGGTAAATAGAGTAGATGTTTCAGTATCATTTGATTTACTTAAAATCGACCGCACATAATGATATAACCGAAATTCTACTTCTTTTTGCTCACTTAAAAATGAAAAATAAATCAGTTTAGTTGCTGTTTTACTTTTACGTTCTAAACCAAACCATAGTTTTTTTGCCAAATCAGTATTGGTTGCTACAAATTCAGTGTTCGAAAATAATTCATTTTGCCTTGAACCTTTTTTTACTATTTCGGTAACATTCCATCCTTTATCAAAAGCTTTATATAAAACCGTTAAAAAGCCATTGAAACTGCCATCGTAGTATATAATTTTTGAGTTTTTCATTTTCTAATTATTTATTGTAATGCTTTTTAAATTGTAGGTAAAACGACTCAAATCTTTTCTAATATCTCTTTTATAGTTGATATAATCATATCCTAATTTGAGAATACTATTTCTGCAACGTTCTTTAAGTATATTAAACTTTGAGATCTGTTTATAATGATTACTATTTTTTAAATATTCCATCTTTCAAAAATTTAGTTGTTCTTAAATCAATTTAATTTCAAAGGATTATCATAAAAGTTTCTTAATCTTTGATTTGGTTTTCAAAACTCATGCCACAATGATAATTTGTAATATATCCAAAATTATGGAAATAATCCTAAAAATGGAAATATTCCATAAAATATTTTGGAAATAATCCAAATTATGTATCTTTGAGAGAGAATATTGGCCCTTGAATGCAGTCGAGGGGTTATGTAATAATACAATGTATAGGTTTAGACTGCGCGACCAGATAAAGTTTTCAATATGGAAAATGACTTAACCTTAAAACGATTCACTGAAATTCGAAGAGATTTAGGATACACTCAAGCAGATTTTGCGAAACTATTGGGTGTTAAAAACACAACTGCAGATATTGAAAGAGGTAGAACAAAACTTTCAGGCAAAGTGGTTGCTGAGTTATTGAAACAGTTTAATGTGAATCCTCTTTGGTTGTTTGGTCAAAGTGAACAGAAGAACTTAGCTACGTCAAATGTTTCGGTAATACCTAAAGTGGTTACGGTTGATTCATCAGAAAATGATAATATGGTTTTGGTAAACGCTAAGGCTGCTGCAGGTTATCCTCAGAATATTCAAGACACTTCATGGTATAAAGAATTACCTGCTTTCGATTTGCCTTTACCTGAATTCAGAAATGCCACTTATCGAGGCTTTCAAGTGGAGGGCGATAGTATGTTACCCAATTTAAAACCGGGAGAATGGGTTTTGTCAAAAGCGATTGAAAACATTGATCAGATTAGTGCTAATAAAATGTATGTGGTGGTTTTAGAAGATGCTGTTCTCGTAAAAAAAATAGTGCGTAAGCCAAATTCAAATAATGTGACTTTGGTATCTTTAAATGAAAACTACCCACCGTATGAAATAAAACCTTTTCAAATTCAAGAAATATGGGAGGTCAGTAGCAAAATTACCTTTAGTGTTGATGCGACAACAGAAACGGGTTTACTCAAGCAATTACAAGAATCAATGGAAGATTTAAAAAGACAGTTCAATCAGCAACAGGCTAGTTAAATCGAATATTATAAATACCGCTTTTTCGTAGCTCAAACCCCAGACCAGTGTATAATTTAATGGCCGCTTTTCTATGGTGGCCTGTGAAAAGTAAAACTTCATCAATACCCATTGTTTTAGCCTCTTGCAAAATACGTTCTGTTATTTTTCTGCCCAAACCTTGACCTCTATAATGTTCATCTACAACTACGTCTTCAATCATTCCTCTAAAACCTGAAATCACTTTGTAATACGAGAGCAGGGCAGTGGCAATAACCTTTTCACCATCTTTGGCAACACAAACAATAACATTATTATCAGCTTCTAATATTTCAATTAAAGGTCTTTGTTTATTTTGTGCATTTAGTTGGGTATACAAAATACTAATTTGATTTTGTAAATCATCAGTTAGTTCTTGCGGTTGTAGAATTTGAATATTCATATCTTTAATTGTAAGCCCTGAGATTATCAATACGTATATCAACAGGACCCAATTTGTGTGAGCTTGGTAAGAAGGCACCACTTTCCATGACCTGCCAATCATCCCAACTTGCCTCTAAACCTCCAATCGGAATTATCTTAACCCACATTTGATAGCTCTCAGGAAATCCGTTGTCTTGAAGTTTCCATAAATAAGAATCTCCCGGAGTACTTCCACCAGAATTGTAGGTAACTAGGAGTCCATCTTTGCCATCATCCAATTCCACCAACTTTCTTGAAACCCCATCATCAAATACTTTAAATGGCGCTACCACCCAAAAAGAATCATTGTTAAAATAATCAAGTGCTTTCTGAATTAATTTTTCTTTTTCAGTACCAATAATTTTTAAAGTTCCATTTAAAACGATACTTTTTGAAGGGGAATTTAAATTCAGATTCACCATAATTTCTTTCCACTTTACTTGAACTTTACCATTTTCTTTATCCCATTTGTAATGATGATTTGCTTTGGCGAATGTCCATTCAATAAATCTCGTATTTTTGTAGGCTTCATGATTTAAACGTTTCAACATATTTTGAGCAATGGCATCAGCCTTAGCACTTGTTTTGCCTTCAGGTAAGGGCTCATTATAAATGGCATAAATGATTATTAAGCCCAACATGACCAATAGGATAATTAGACCTAGTATCTTTAAAAATTTCTTCATTCAAAAGAGATAAAAATATTAATATCCAACAGCAGTATCATCGCCACGTTTGTCAGCACCACCTTCTAAGCGACCATCAGGCAAAACGCGAATAGCATCAACCTTTCCAATAATTGGTGTGCGTTCTTCATTGATGATATATCCTTTTGATTTCAATGCTTCTTTTAATTTAGACGAAAATCCTTCAGGCTCAAAAATAACCATATCGGGTAACCATTGATGATGAAAACGTGGGGCATTAACTGCTTCTTGCATGCTTAAATTAAACTCATACGTATTTAATATGGTTTGCGCTACAGCAGTAATTATGGTACTTCCGCCAGGCGTACCGACAACCATATATAATTTACCACCTTTTTCAACAATGGTAGGTGTCATGCTGCTTAACATTCTTTTTTCTGGGGCGATACTATTTGCGTCAGCACCAATTAGGCCAAACATATTCGGAACGCCTGGTTTTGCACTAAAATCGTCCATTTCATTGTTTAAGAAGAAACCTAATTCATCACTATATAATTTTGAGCCAAAGGCACCATTTAAGGTTGTAGTTACAGAAACAGCAGTGCCGTCTTTGTCAACAATAGAGTAGTGTGTCGTTTCCATGCTTTCGCTCATTTGAACTTCGCCGTGACCCACATCTGAAGACTTTGTTGCCTTTTCAAAAGAAAAATCGCTCATACGTTCGGTTAAATACTCATCACTTAAAAGTGTGTTTAATGGAATATCCGAAAAGTCAGGATCTCCTAACCAATAATTTCGATCGGCATACGCTCGTCTTGCTGCTTCAGTGAATAATTGAATAGTTTTTTCAGAATTATGTCCGAAGGAAGCAACATCATGGGATTCCATCATTTTGAAAATTTGATGAATAGTAACCCCGCCACTGCTCGGCGGACTCATAGAAATTATCTTTAATTCTTTATAATCAAAAATGATGGGGTCACGCCATTTTGCCTCATATTTCGCCAAATCTTCTTCAGTTACAAAGCCTCCTTTTTCTTGAATAAATGCGGCTAGTTTTTGAGCTGTTTCTCCTTTGTAAAATCCATCTCGACCTTCTGTAGCAATTTTTCGCATTGTATTGGCTAAAGCCTCGTATCTTAACGTATCGCCAGCTTTGCAATTGATTGGAAAGGTGGTATGACCCCCATTGACCTCAAGAACCAATTCTTCATAATTATTGAATCTCTTTGCTTGTTTTTCTGTAGCTATAATTCCGTTTTCTGCAAGGGCGATAATGGGTTCAAAAATTTCTTCTAGAGATAAAGAACCAAATTTTTTATGTACTTCAATAATACCTGCAACGGTGCCGGGCACGCCCACAGCCGTAGCCCCTTTGGTACTCATATCAGGAATCACATTTCCTAAAGAATCTAAATACATGTCTTTGTGCGACGCCAATGGGGCTTTCTCTCTGTAATCTAATCCACCTACTTCGCCATTTGCTTTACGGTATACCATAAAACCGCCGCCACCTAAGTTTCCGGCGAAAGGATAAGCAACCACTAATGCCATCTCTGTGGCCACCATTGCATCAAAGGCGTTACCTCCTTTTTTAAGAATTTCAACCCCTATTTTTGAAGCCTCTTCACGTGCCGAAACCACCATAGCTTCCTTACTAACCAATCCGGTAGCCTTTGCAGGCGATTTTCTACAGTTAGTTACGAATAAAAAGGTTGTGAAAAGTAGTAATAATTTGATGTAATTTTTCATCTGGACAGGGTATGGTTATAATGAATTATATTTCTGTTTTGAAAAGATAATTAATTCTTCAAAGAAAGCCGTAAATTCTTTTTCAAAAGCGCTGTAATGTTCTTCTAAATCTATAATGGCAAAATTCATTTTTGATTTGTTTTTAGTTCTTCTGTTCATACCATTAAGAACACTGCCAATGCCTTTTAGGTTTGAATAATTTAGTAACCAGTTCTCTGCTATCATATAGGGCATCATACGCTTCACACCAATCGGTAAAATTTCATAGTTTTCTTCTAAAAGGTCGTAAAAATTATCAACATATACATCTAAAGCAACCTTAGAATATTGTTTCCAATTTTTAGCCAAAAAATGATCATAAAAAATGTCTACAATAACGCGACTGTAATGCCCGTAATTTTTGTGTAGTTTTTTACTGCTCATTTTAGGTATTGAATGAGCATCAGTATACGTGTCAATTTCACGATGAAGTTGAATACCTTTTTGAATCCTTTCTGGCAAGTGGTCAAATTTATTGGCACGAATACTATCTGCTATGAAATTACCTATAGTAATAGCATCATCATCAAAAGATAAATAGATATGGGCTAAAAAGTTCATAACAAAATAAATATGAATTCAAGCCGAATTTACAAATAAGCATAATAGGTTTTGTTTCTATCCGTTTATATTTGCACAAACTTTAATAGATATATGACACTTATTAAATCGATTTCAGGAATACGAGGGACCATTGGTGGTGCACCCGGAGATAATCTTACCCCAATTGATGCTGTTAAGTTTGCAGCGGCCTATGGGGTGTGGTTAAAAGGATATTCCAAAAGCGATAATTTAAAAGTGGTCATTGGTCGTGATGCACGTTTGTCTGGCGAGATGATTCAAAACCTAGTAGTTTCTACATTAGTGGGGCTCGGTATTGATGTTGTTGATCTAGATTTATCAACCACCCCAACGGTAGAAATTGCAGTGCCTTTAGAAAATGCAGATGGCGGTATTATACTTACGGCTAGTCACAATCCAAAACAGTGGAACGCGCTTAAGCTATTAAATGAAAAAGGAGAGTTTTTAAATGCTGCAGAGGGGGCTTTGATTCTAGAGCTGGCTGATAAAGATGATTTCGAATTTGCTGAAGTTGATGATTTAGGTAGTGTTACAAAAAATGATGCCTATATAGATATTCATATTGATGAAGTGTTGAATTTATCATTGGTAGAAGCAGAAACCATACGGAAAGCGAAATTTAAAGTTGTGGTTGATGGCGTGAATTCTACAGGTGGAATTGCGATTCCGAAGCTTTTAAAAGCCCTTGGTGCTGAAGTAGTGGAGTTATATTGTGAACCAACAGGTCATTTTCCGCATAATCCAGAACCTTTAAAAGAACACCTTAAAGATATCTGCGATTTGGTGGTAAAGGAGAATGCTGATTTTGGTATTGTGGTTGATCCTGACGTAGATCGCTTAGCTTTTATTAGCAATGATGGCGAAATGTTTGGTGAAGAATATACTTTAGTAGCCTGTGCTGATTATGTTTTAAGTAAGACAAAAGGCAATACGGTTTCAAATTTGTCTTCTTCTAGAGCCTTACGTGACATTACACAAAAACACGGGGGCACGTATCAAGCTGCCGCCGTTGGTGAAGTGAATGTTGTAACCAAGATGAAAGCTTCTAGAGCTGTTATTGGGGGAGAAGGAAATGGTGGAATTATTTATCCTGAAAGTCATTATGGTCGTGATTCACTTGTGGGTACTGCCTTGTTCATGATGTTAATGTCAGAAAAAGGAGGTACAGTTGCTGAGTTGCGAGCAAGTTATCCTTCGTATTTTATGAGCAAAAAGAAGATTCAATTGACACCTGAATTAGATGTTGATGCGTTGTTGGTAGCTATGCATGAAAAATATAAAAATGAAGATGTTTCAACCATTGATGGTGTGAAAATTGATTTCGCTGAAAATTGGGTACACCTTCGTAAATCAAATACGGAGCCTATTATTCGAATTTATACAGAAGCTAAAAGTCAACTTGAGGCAGACGAATTGGCTGATCGCATTATTGAAGAAATAAAGGTTATTGCTAATTTATAAATATCTGAAATGCTAGTTTTTATATTCAGATACTTTAGCAAATGATTTAGGTGTTCTGTTCCGATGTTTCCAGCGTCGATGTGTCCATAAATAGTAAGCGGGTTCTTCTTTAATTTGTTGTTCAGTAAGTCTTAAAAATGCCTCGGTAATTTCACATTCTTTCGTTTGACTTCCGGCTGCAGTAATGGGTATAAATTCAGCTTCAAAATACCCTCGTTTTACTTTTGAAACTTTAAGAAAAACTACGGCTAAGTCCATTTTACGAGCCATAATTTCTGCCCCGTTGAAAACAGGGACTTTTATCCCCATAAATTCAGACCAATATTGTGCACGTCCTGCCTGAGGAGATTGGTCACTTACCATGCCGTAAATACCTTTAATGCCATCTGCTTTATTTCTGAGAACTGTTTTAACAGTTTGCTGCTGTGTAATTAATGTAGTGTTCCAGCCCTCACGTAGCTTCTTTATCCATTTATCAAAATAAACGTTACCAATTTTTTGATAAACCCCATATCCTTTTAAACTAACGTGATTATTAAGACTAACAATCCATTCCCAATTTGCATAATGCGAGCCTAACACTAAGATGCTATTTGATTTCTCTAGTTCTTGAACAATTTCAAGGTTTTTAAAAACGAAGCGTTTGGCAATTTGAGTTTTATTGAGGTTCATGGTTTTAACCATTTCTAGAAACAAATCACATAAATGCTTAAAGAAGTTCTTTTCAATCTTCTTAATTTCTTCGGATGGTTTTTCAGGAAAAACAAGCCCTAAATTATCTCGAACTACTTTTTTACGATACCCAAATAAGCGATAAACAAGAAAATAGGAAAGGTCAGAAAAGGCATAAAATAATCGGTCAGGTAAAATAGAAATCAGCCACAAAAAAGGATAAACAAGAACAAATATGAGTAGCTGCATGCACGAAAGTAAAGTACAAATATAGTTATATTTGAATTTTTATAGTAGCTAATTTTATGGGTGGAATAGACATAGCAACCTTAGTCATAATTGGATTAAACCTTCTTGTTTCTTTTCAAGGTTTTAATAATCGAGGCTTTTTTGAACGTTATAAATTTCAGGTTGGGCCTATTCGTTCTGGTCAAAATGATAGAGTGCTAACCTCAGGTTTTTTGCATGTTGACATGGGGCATCTTATTATGAATATGGTTACCCTGTATTTCTTTGCTGATGTTGTTATCGGAGGGTTTGGAGCCTATAAATTCGTAGGAATTTATTTAATAAGCTTAATTGCAGGTAGTTTATTGGCGTTGTTTTTTCATAAAGATGAATCGTATTATAGTGCAGTGGGTGCAAGTGGAGCAGTTACCGGAATTTTGTATTCAGCTATTTTATTGCGACCAGATATGATGCTCTATCTGTATTTTGCAATTCCAATACCAGCATATGTTTTAGGAATTGGTTATTTGCTGTATTCTATCTACGGCATGAAAAGGCGTTCAGATAATATTGGCCATACCGCGCATTTTGGTGGAGCAGTTGGGGGCTATGTAGCAACCTTACTCTTAGATACAGATTTACTTTTTACTTCAACCTTGATGGTTATTCTTTTGGCGATACCCATAATAATTTTATTTGTTATGGAAAAAATGGGTAAGATTTAAGTATTAAAAGCCATTAAAAATGATAATTCACCGATTTTATGATAAAAAGGCTACACTTTATCGAAAAAATACAATAGGCTATACATTTAAGTGATTTCATACGTTTTACTTAGACCCCAAAATTTTTTGGATAAAATCGAAATAGTATGAAATTTCCCCTCCTAGTTTTAATGGCGACCCTAATCATAGCGGTTTCTTGTTCTGACGAAACAACAATTTTTAAAGACGAGCTCAGAGATGACTTCGTTGTTGAAGATAATGAAGCAGTATTGTTAAATAGTCTTTCTTATGACAATGCTGGCGTGCTTGATATTTTAGAAAAGGAACAAATTTCTGGAAAAACATCAAAAGGAAACGAGCAAGCGGGAGATTATCCGTTAACACTTGTTGCTCAAATTTCAGCCCCTATCTTTACTGGTGCAGAAAATCTTGGTGCCACGCACATTGCTATGCAAGATGATTTTGCATACATCTCATATAATACCGTTGAAGACGGATATGCCGGAGGTATTGATATTGTAAATATTGCCGACCCCAATAGGCCTAGTTTAACAGGTAGACTATATTTTTCGAATGCTGACGTGAATGCCCTTGCTTATGATAACGGCTATGTTTTTGTGGTTGGCGGGTTTGATTCTGAAAAATCTACACGCAGTGATTTTAACTCTTTTGTAGGTAAGATTAAAGTTGATAATGGTCGTTTTAACCTAAGTGGAGGTGTGCCTTTCGGTTTTCAAGAAGGATTCAACGCTACAGATGTAAAAATAGATGGAGATCAGGTGTATGTGACTAGCGGTGGTGATGGATTAATTACTGCATATTCAAAAAATGACCTTACAACACTTTATGATGCTCCATTCAAAGATTTAAGGTCAATTGCTTTAGGATCAAATGAAATATCAATACTCGATGCGAGCGAAGGGGTTAAAAAATTGGATACTGACTTTAATGTGTTGCAAACTTTAGCAATTTCTTCAGATTTTGGCGATTTTGCAAAACGCACTATCGCAATACAAAATGATATGTTGGTTGTTTCAGAAGGGGCTAACGGGGCCGGAGTGTATAATATGAATAGCGGAGCTTTTATTAAGCAATTACCAATTTTAATTAAGCCAGATGAGGTTGCAGCTAAAGACATAGTGACCAATGCCGTATCAATAAATGAAGACCTTGTTTTAATGGCGAACGGTGGTGCAGGGCTTAGTCTTTCTGAGGATCAAGGAAATAATCCAGATTTAGTAGGTGTTATCGAACTTAGAGGGTCTATTAACTTTGTGGAATCGAAAGGCGATTACATTTTTGCAGCATCAGGTAAGAGCGGTTTTCAAATTATTAAGTTAAATAGACCTAGTGAAAGTTTAGCAGCCGCTTGCGCTTCTAGTCCTGTATATTCTGGTAGTGCGAATCTTAATGTAAACTCAGGCGACAATTTGGCGTTCAGTGGTTCAAAGAGTTTCAATAGTTTAAACATTAATGGAAATCTACTGCTATGCGGAAGTTGGACAGTTAGTAATGGAATTAACATTAACGGCAGTTCACTTTTTCAAATGAATGGCACTCTGGTTGTTGGTAGAAATAATAGCAGAAGAAATGTAAGTATTAACAGCGGCGGCAATCTGACTATAGAGGGAGATTTAATTATTTATGGAGATTTAATTCTTAATGATGGTGCTACGGTAAACTTTTTAGGAGACAATTCAACAGCAAATATATTTGGAAATGTCTTTATTAACGGAAATGCTGAAGTTACAGGCACCTTTGATGATGTTCGAAACAAATTCTAAAGATATTTTAAAATAAAAAAAAGCCTAAGATGAACATCTTAGGCTTTTTTTATATGCTATATTCTTAATCTAAAAGTTCTGAAATTTTATCGTGTAAAGCCTGTCCCCTAAGATTTTTTGCAATGATTACTCCGTTTTCATCTAGCAAAAATGCCGCGGGTATAGCATCAATATTATAAAGTTTCGCTACAGGGTCTTGAAAGTACTTCACATGCGAAACATGATTCCAATCTAAGCCATCATCTTTAATTGCCTTTTTCCAAGCTTCTGCTTTTCTATCCAAAGAAACTCCAATGATATTTAATCCTTTATCATGGTATTTCTTGTACGCAGCAAGAACATTAGGGTTCTCTGCTCGACATGGCTTACACCAAGCTGCCCAAAAATCAACTAAGGTAACCTTGCCTAAAACATCATTTAGGGCAATGTCTTTACCATCAGGACCAGGAGCTGCAAATTCTGGAGCCTTTGCACCAACAGCAGTACTTTTCGATTTTTCTTCTCTTTCTTTGAATTTATCAAATTCTTTCAGAACCTTCTCTGCTGCTTTTGTTTTTTTCATTTCAGGAGAAAAATTGTCATATAAACTTTGAATTTCTTCAACTGATGACTGACGCGATGCAATTGTGTTTCCTAATAGTAAAACAGAGATTAAAGCATTCGGGTTGTCTTTGATGAAGGTGTTGCCAAAATTTCTATACTCGTCTTGTAACTCATTCATTTCATCTCTTAACGCATCTTTGGTAGCTGGGTCTGCAGATAGCATGTCTTCTTGTATTGATAGCGCTTTTTTTGAAATCGCTTGTGACGCTTCTAGATAATTTGTAAAATATTCGTTTTGTGGAGTACCGCTTAGCTTTGCAAGGTTCAAGCTATCTTTTTGACCATCATAATTAATCGTTCCATTTTCTAAAATAACAGCAGTATATCCTTTTAATTTATCAACAAAGATATAGTGCATTTCAGGAGAATCATGAGATCCTGTAAATAAGAACTTTCCGTTTTCAATAGTAGTGGTATCAATGGCTACGGGTTGATTATTCTCTCCAATAGCTTTAAGAAAGACTTGAGTTCCATTTTCAATTTCTCCTCTTAGCGTTCCGTTTATAGTGTATGCTTCAGGTGTAGTATTACAGGCAGCTAATGAAATTAAAAGTAAAGTGGCTATTATTCTTTTCATTCTTCTATTATTTTAAGCGGTAAATTTAGGAATATAAATATTAGGACAAAAAAAAGCCTTTTATTATTGTAAGGTTAGCTTAAATTTTTAACGAATTAAAGGTCAAAAAGGATAACGAATACCAATACCGATATCAAAATTAAATTTGTTGTCAAAATTTTCTACTCCGAGTATACCTAGTTCTGGTCTTATGTCTACTGAAATAAGGAGCGGAAGATTAAAATTAGCTTCTAAACCAATATTAGCAGCCGCTACAACAAACAAACCACCTTCTCGGTTAATGATGACATTTGGGTTATCATTGCTTACCACAGCTTCAAAATCAACCGAACCCACTCCACCTCCAAATCCGTAGTACCAATTTACAGCATTACTTATACGATATATCGATTCAAATAAGGCAATAGCCTTAGCTGCAGTAAATTCACGGCTATTTTGATAACCCAGGTCAATTTCAAGACGATTGTAACGAGCAATTGATTTTTGATAGGACAACGAAGCGCCAAAACCATCACTTTCGCCGAGTCTGATACCGAATGTATGATTGGCAATATCTTGAGCACTTAAAGAGTATACTATTAAAAAAAACGGAATGACAATTAATTTTGTGATATTCATCATGTTCTTTGATTTAGTTTTAATTAACAATTTGGCTCTTGTTATCTTTGTGTTATCTTAAAAACTTTGTTTATCATCCAAAAATTGTTCTACCTTGAATAAAAATTTGCTCGAAGACCTTGAAAAACAGCTGCAAGGAGAGCTTAAATATGATACGTTAAGCAAGGCATTATATGCAACAGATGCCTCGGTTTACAGAAAAATACCTTTGGCGGTTGCTTTTCCAAAAACTGTAGACGACATTCAAGAATTAGTTCGTTTTGCTGGTAAAAACAAAACTAGCTTGGTGCCCAGAACCGCCGGAACTTCATTGGCGGGTCAATGTGTTGGCGACGGCATTGTAGTTGATGTATCTAAGCATTTCACTGAAATATTGAGTTTAGATAAAGCAAAAAAGCAGGTTACAGTGCAACCGGGGGTGATCCGTGATGAATTAAATCAATATTTACAGCCACACGGTTTATTCTTTGGCCCCAATACTTCTACTTCTAATAGATGCATGATTGGTGGCATGGTGGGTAATAACTCCTCTGGTACAACCTCTATTCAATACGGTGTGACACGTGATAAGGTGGTGGCAATGACGACTATTCTTTCTGATGGAAGCGAAGCGGTTTTTAAAGCAATGTCTCAAAAAGAAATTGCTACTAAAACGCAAAATAATAACCTTGAAGCATTACTTTATAAAAATGTACTTAATGAATTATTAAACAACGATATTAGAAATGAAATTTTAAAAGAGTTTCCTAAAGAAAGTATCCATAGAAGAAATACTGGATATGCCGTTGATGAACTGCTAAAATCGAATGCTTTCAGTGAGGTGAAAGATGATTTTAATTTTTGTAAATTATTATCAGGTAGTGAAGGAACTTTAGCATTCACTACAGAGATTACTTTGCAACTCGATGATTTGCCACCTAAATTATCAGCTATGGTGGTTACCCATTATACATCTTTAGAAGATTGTCTTAGCGATGTGGGGCCTACAATGCAGCATAGCTTGCATACCTGCGAAATGATGGATAAGATTATTTTAGATTGCACTAAAAGCAATAAACAGCAATTGGCAAATCGGTTTTTTGTAAATGGTGATCCTGCTGCACTTTTGATGCTAGAAGTAAAATCAAATACCGAAGAAGATTTAGAAAAGCAGTTATCAGCACTTCAGCAAACCATTGATAATTCAGGTTTAAGTTATGCGAGCCCAATTTTGTATGGTTCAGATATCAATAAAGCTATCGAACTGCGCAAAGCAGGCTTAGGCTTATTAGGTAATATGGTTGGTGATCGTAAAGCGGTAGCATGCATTGAAGACACAGCAGTAGCTTTAGAAGATTTAAAAGATTTCATTATCGAGTTTTCTGCAATAATGAAAGGCTATAATCAAGAGGCGGTGTATTATGCACATGCAGGGGCGGGTGAATTGCATTTGCGTCCTATTTTGAATCTTAAGAAAAAAGAAGATGTAGGTTTGTTTAGAGCAATTACTACTGATGTGGCACGCCTTACCAAAAAATATAAAGGTTCTTTTAGTGGTGAACATGGCGACGGAATTGTGAGGGCGGAGTTTATTCCGCTGATGATTGGCGATAAAAATTATGAATTGCTAAAAAGAATAAAATCATATTTCGATCCTCATAATATTTTTAATCCTGGAAAGATAGTTGATGCATATCGAATGGACGAATCACTTCGCTATGAAGTTGACCGTACTGAACCTGAGATAAGTACTTTGTTTGATTTTTCAGATAGTGAGGGTATTTTAAAAGCAACTGAAAAATGTAATGGAAGCGGCGATTGCCGCAAAACTGAAAAAATGGCGGGGGCGATGTGTCCCAGTTACCATGCCACAAGAGATGAGAAGCATACCACACGAGGCAGAGCAAACGCGCTACGTGAATTCTTAACCACGGCTGAAACTAAGAATCAATTTGATCAAAAAGAACTGAAAGAGGTTTTTGATTTGTGTTTAAGCTGTAAGGCTTGTGCGAGTGAATGCCCAAGTAATGTAGATGTTGCTACTTTAAAAGCAGAATTTTTGTATCAATATCAAGAAGCAAACGGATATTCTTTACGAAGTAAATTATTTGCTTATAACACCAAACTAAATAGTGTAGGGAGTAAGGTTGCCGGAATGACTAATCTTATTTACGACTCAAAAATTTTAGGTGGTTTATTGAAAAAATCATCAGGAGTTGCGAAAGAAAGAAGTCTTCCTAAAATTTATAGTTTCAATTTCAATAAAGAGTTGCAAAATGTTAAAAATCAATATTATACAAGTAAAAAATTAGTATTATATATTGATGAATTCACAAAATATCTAGACATTGAGTTAGGTAAAGATGCAATACATTTACTAACCCGTCTTGGATATGATATTGAGCTATTTTATGCGGAAAGCGGAAGAACCTATTTATCGAAAGGTTTTTTAAAGCAAGCCAAGCAACTAGCAAAAAAGAATATCCCGTTTTTAAAGGAATTCGCGGATCGAGGAATTCCGGTAATTGGACTAGAACCTTCGGCAATATTGACTTTTCGCGATGAATACAAAAGATTATCAGATGATACGGTTGCTACTGATGCTATTGCAAAAAATGCTTATTTATTTGAGGAGTTTATTTCTCACGAAATTGAAAAAGGAAATATTACCAAAAATCAATTTACTAAAGACAGTAAAACTATAAAGATTCATGGGCATTGCCATCAAAAGGCTTTGAGTAATCAAAAAGTAAGCTTTGATATTTTAAACCTTCCTGAAAACTATAAAGTTTCTATAATTAGTTCAGGCTGTTGTGGTATGGCGGGTTCCTTTGGTTACGAGAAGGAACATTATGAAGTAAGTATGCAAATTGGCGAGTTGAAGCTTTTTCCATCCATAAGAAAAACCACTGAAGACGTAATAATTTCAGCTAATGGAACAAGTTGTAGGCATCAAATTTTTGACGGCACAAGGCGTAAAGCTTTGCATCCAGTTACTATCTTAAAAGAAGCCTTGATATAGCCAAATGAGAAGCTTTTTGCAGGGCTGTAATTTAACATTTACCTTTGTTCATCACTTTGAAAACTACTAATGGCAGGCAATACTTTTGGAAATTTATTTAAACTGACAACTTTTGGAGAATCACATGGGGTTGCAATTGGCGGTGTTTTAGATGGATGCCCAGCAGGTTTAACAATCGATTTAGACGCCATTCAAAAGGAGTTAGATAGAAGAAAACCCGGGCAATCTGCCATTGTAACCCAGCGGAAAGAACCCGATATGGTGGAATTCTTTTCAGGAATCTTTGAAGGAAAGACTACAGGTACTCCTATTGGCTTTGCTATTCGCAATACCAATCAAAAATCACACGACTATTCACATATTAAAGATTCATACCGACCATCGCATGCTGATTATGTGTATGATCAAAAGTATGGGTTTCGTGATTACAGAGGGGGTGGTAGAAGTTCTGCCCGTGAAACGGCAAGTAGAGTAGTGGCAGGAGCAATTGCAAAGCAATTTTTAGCCGGAATTAAAATAAATGCCTATGTCTCACAAGTGGGTGAGATGCAATTGAATAAAACATACCAAGAATTAGACTTATCACTAACCGAAAGTAATGCAGTTCGTTGTCCGGATCAAAATATGGCAGCGAAGATGGAAAATTATATTAAAGAAGTTCGAAAAGAAGGCGACACTATTGGTGGTGTGATTAGTTGCGTGATACAAAATGTTCCTGTCGGACTTGGGGAGCCTGTTTTTGATAAGTTACACGCCGAATTAGGCAAAGCTATGCTTTCAATTAATGCTGTAAAAGGATTTGAATATGGTAGTGGTTTTGAGGGAGTTAGAATGAAAGGAAGTTCGCATAATGATCAATTTAATACTGACGGTTCAACAGAAACAAATTACAGCGGAGGTATACAAGGCGGTATCACTAACGGAATGGATATATACTTCAATGTGGCCTTTAAACCCGTAGCAACTGTTATTCAAGGGTATGAGACCATTGATAAAGAAGGAAATAAAGTACAAACCCAGGGTAAAGGCAGGCATGACCCTTGTGTAGTGCCCAGAGCTGTGCCAATTGTAGAAGCTATGGCTGCTTTGGTGTTGGCAGATTATACATTGCTAAATCGCACGATTAAAGTTTAGTAATACAATTTCTTTTCTTACTCTTACATCGGGGTAGTCAACCATCAAAAACAATACTTGTAAAGTTCACTTTCCGTACCTCATTTTTTAATATTATCTTTCAAATCTAAATAAAATACAGGTATGAAGAAATTGGCCTTGCACTGGAAAATAATGATCGGAATGGTATTGGGACTCCTTTTTGGTTTCGCCATGACCTATGCAGATTGGGGTAAAGAATTTGTAACGAATTGGATTGCTCCTTTCGGAACCATTTTTATTAAACTGTTGAAACTTATTGCGGTTCCGCTGATCTTAGCGTCATTAATTAAGGGAATATCTGATTTGAAAGACATTTCAAAATTCAAGAATATTGGCTTGCGAACAATAGGCATTTACTTATGTACCACAACGGTTGCCGTGATTTTAGGTTTGATTTTAGTAAATGTAATACAACCAGGTGAAGGCATTTCAGAAGCCACTATTGACAAACTAACTGCAACCTATGAAAATGATAAAAGTGTGGTCATGAAACTAGAAGAGGCCACGCGTCAGCAAAATGCCAGACCATTGAAATTTGTTGAAGATATGGTTCCTGATAATGTATTTGCAGCGCTTAGTAATAATCGACTAATGCTTCAAGTCATCTTCTTTACCATATTCATGGCGATATCTATGTTATTGATTGGTGAGAAGAAGGCTAAACCTCTAAAAAAACTATTTGATTCCTTGAATGATGTAGTGCTTAAGATGGTGGATCTTATAATGTTAGTAGCGCCATACGCTGTTTTTGCTCTTTTGGCGAATGTTGTGGTATCATCAAGTGACCCTGAAATACTTTTTGCCTTACTGAAATATGCTGGTGTCGTCTTATTGGGTTTGGGTTTATTAATTGTATTCTATTGCATTTTAATTTCTGTTTTCGGAAAGAAGAATCCTCTGTGGTTTTTAAAACAATTGAGTCCTGCGCAACTTTTAGCCTTTTCGACAAGTTCAAGTGCCGCGACACTTCCGGTAACTATGGAACGTGTTGAAGAGCATATAGGTGTAGATAAAGAAGTATCTAGTTTTGTATTGCCGGTAGGCGCGACCGTGAATATGGATGGTACAAGTCTTTATCAAGGCATAGCTGCAGTATTTATAGCACAAGCGCTGAGTTTTGATCTTCCGCTGGTAGAACAGCTATCCATTGTATTCACGGCTATTTTGGCATCTATAGGTACCGCAGCGGTACCAGGAGCAGGAATGGTTATGTTGGTCATTGTTTTAGAATCGGTAGGTTTTCCTGCAGATAAATATGCGGTAGGTTTAGCTCTTATATTTGCGGTTGACCGCCCATTAGATATGTTTAGAACAGTTATCAATGTTACTGGTGATGCTGCGGTAGCGACGGTTGTAGCCAAATCAGTAGGCAAGCTTCATGACAATCCGAAGTCAAAAAATTGGGATGACCACTATGATGAGGTGAAGTAGGGGTAAGTATTCCTGCTATTCCAAGAACTTCGCCTTTAATTCTGGAGTAGGCACCATACATTCAGTCTTTTTGCCATACCATTTATAGCGGTTGCGACCCACGTAATCGTATACGATATTACGTAAATTACTGGGAATCAAGTACAATAGCTTTGATAGTGTTCGATAGCCTTTCAAACTTTGTCCTATTTGCAGTGCAGCATCAGACTTAATAAAATAGGCGATTCCAGGTTCGATTAGGAGTACAGAATCCATCTTCTGAGGATCAATACCTCTTTCTAAAATAAGTTTTTGTCCTATCTCACTTTGTAAAGCTGCATACCGAAAGGTATCCCCTTTATCCCTTTGAATGATAAACTGAATGAAGCCGTTGCATAGATTGCAAACGCCATCAAATAACACTATTTTTTTTCCTTTATCCACTTATTAAATATAAAACTATACCCTGTAAATCATATACGATTTTTTTTAAGTAGCTGATAATCAATTATGTTAACTATTCTACTTTTTTCTTTCAACTAATTCTAATTGATCAATACTTACAGTGGTCGTAAACATACCATAATTTACAATAGCCCTTCCTTTTTCAAGTTTGTCAATGGTTCCAACAGCTTTACCGTCTTCTAGTCGAACGCGGTCTCCTAGTTTGAAAATAGCTTTAGGCTTGTTCTTTTCTTTGCGAATTGCTTTCTTTTTTTCAATCTTCTTTTTCTTTCGTATTACTTTGACTTCTTTTTGAACTTCTTGAGTCACTCGTGCTTTCTTAACCCGTTCTGCTTTTTCTTGTTTCGCAGATTTCTTTTTACGTTTACTATTTTCTGTTTCTACGATGCGAATTAATTCTGAAACCATCGCCCTTTTTTTCTTATTCTGAAAATAGCTTAGCGCCGCTTTGTCCACCTTATTTCCTAAATGAATCATACGCTGGTCATGATCGTATAATTCTTGATAGTTTTCAAGTTTTGATTTGATTTTGGCGTTTAATTTCTCTAAACGAATGGCTTCATCCTTAGCCTTAGACTCTTCTTCTTGTAATCTAGAGCCAGTTTTAGCCATTTTACTGCGTTCTTTTTGCAATTTGGCTATCGTGGCATCAAAACGAACTTTGCCGCGCTCTATCTTCTTCTTTGCCTTGTTAATTAGTGAGTAGGGTATTCCGTTTTTCTGCGCTACCTCGAAAGTAAACGAACTTCCGGCCTCTCCTAAAACCAATTGAAAGGTTGGTTCTAAGTTCTTACCATCAAATAACATGTTTGCATTTGAGATGTGGGGCAATTCATTAGCCAACAATTTTAAATTGGCGTAATGCGTAGTAATTACGCCAAAAGCTTGACGCTCATAAAACACTTCTAAGAAAGTTTCAGCTAGTGCACCCCCAAGTTCAGGGTCACTACCGGTACCAAACTCATCAATTAAAAACAAGGTGTTGGCGTTACATTTCTTTAAAAACTGATTCATGTTTTTAAGTCGGTAGCTGTAGGTGCTTAAATGGTTTTCTATGGATTGATTGTCTCCAATATCTGTTAAAATTTGGTCAAACAAACAAATAGAACTACGCTCATGTACCGGAATCAAAAGGCCTGATTGAATCATGAGTTGTAATAAGCCTATGGTTTTAAGCGTAATACTCTTTCCACCAGCATTAGGACCAGAAATTACTATAATTCTATTTTCATCATGCAATTCAATGGTTTGTGGATATGTTTTTTCATCATTCAATGTATTGTTTAAATACAATAGTGGATGATAGGCTTCTCTAAGAAACAGACGCTTATCTTTATTAATTTCAGGTAAAAGCGCATGGGTTTCTTGTGCATATTTAGCTTTAGCAGCAGTGACATCAATATGGGTTAAAAAGCTTTGATAATCTTTGAGAAGAATTGAATGAGGTCTGATGTAGTTTGTTAAATCATTCAAAATTCTTTGAACCTCTTCTTTTTCTTCAAATTCAAGATTATTCAATTCACGACTATATTTTAGTGTAGCCTCAGGTTCTATATAGACAATGCTTCCGGTTTTTGAATTACCCATAACCGCACCTTTAACTTTTCTGCGATACATGGCCTTTACTGCCAAAACACGACGATTTTCAAAGACTGACTCTCTAATATCATCTAAGTAATCTGAACCGTGATACGTATTCAAGGCCGCAGCAAAACTCTGACCAATTTTGCCTTTAACGTGTTGTATGTCGCGACGTAACCCAAACAATTTATCAGAAGCCTTGTCTTTTACTTCGCCAAAACGATTGATAATGGCATCTATTTCAGCAGGAATGGCTTTATTCAGTTCAATTTTTACTGATTCTGAATGTAATAGAGGGAAATACACTTTGAATTTTTTAAAGAACTTTTGATGCAAGGCTATGGTTTTGCACATACGCGCTATTTTTTGAAACCCTACAATTTCTATAGTTGTATTTTCAATCTTTAAAAGCCTTAATTCATTCTCAATGGTCTCAAAACCATGATTAGGAATGGTATTTTCACTTTCAAAAGAAGATAAATATTCTGCCGTTTGCCCCAATAGCTGCTGTATCTCATCTAGTTCAAATAAAGGCTCTATTCTTTTGACTCTATCTTTTCCTAAATCTGTGATGCATCGCGCCGCTACCTGCTGTAAAACGGTACTAAATTCTAAATCGTCAAGTGCTTTTATGAGTGTTTTATTCATGGTTCAATTAACCAAGGGCAAAGGTAGGCAATAGCGTATCAATTTAAAATTCATTCAAGAAGTAAGTTTTTGTAAGTATAAAAGCCTTAAGGGCAATAAAATATACCTTTTGCTGTTATACTATGACTCTCCAAATTATAATATAAACACAGTTTTGTTAAATATTTTGGTTTCATGATAAAAAGTACAAAACACTTAGTAACGCTCTTGGTATTGATTAGTTTAACGGCCTGTACCACTACAAAAAAGGTTGTAATTAAAACTATAGAGCCCTCTCCGGTAAACTTAGCCAACGAAATTAAAAACGTAGGTGTTATTGACAATAGCCAATCAATCAGTGCTATTTCAAATGGATGGAGTATAGATCAACAAGTTGATCGCCAAGATAATTGGTTGAGCGAGAAAGGTGCAAAGGCCGCGCTTAATGGTTTGGTGCAAGAATTGAAAAAAGACGAACGTTTTAGCGAAGTCAAATTACTTTCTGATAGTACGGTTAAACAAGATTTTTTGAATAGTGATGCTACGATTAATTGGGATAAAATTGAATCTATTTGCGATGAAAATCAACTAGACATACTTTTCTCTTTAGCGCAATATGACATGGATTCAAAAATTTCAGTGAAAAAGTCTAAAATGACATCGCAAAATATGATGCGCGATAAGATGCAAGTAAAGGCTCAGGAAGTAACCTTAGAAACCCTTGTTGAAAATGGATGGAAAATCTACTATCCCAAATTTCAATTAATCATTGATGAATTCACTTTTAATGAGGAATTTGTTTCAAAAGCAAAAGGAATTAATCCTTCAGAAGCGCTAAAAGCAATGCAATTTAGAAGAGATAGTCTGATTCAAAAAGGAACGTTAGCAGGAAATTTTTATGGAAAAAGATTGAAGCCTGTTGAACGTGATATTTACAGAAATTACTATGTAAAAGGTTCAGAGAGTCTTAAAAATGGAGCGGCATTAATGAATGTAGGTGATGTATCAGGTGCGCAACGGTTATGGTTTCATGATTTGAAAAGTAATAAGACAAAAACACGAGCCAAAGCCTGTCATAATTTAGCTGTAAGTTCTGAACTGCAAGGAGAATTAGAAAAAGCATTAGAATGGGCATTCAAGGCTAAAAACAATCTTCAGAATAAAGATTCAGAAATGTACATTTCTGAATTAGAATATAGATTAACCTTAGAGAGTTTGTTACAAGCTCAAAAAAATAGCAGCCTTAAGTTGGCTCGCTAAAATCAAATGGCTTTAAAAGCTTTGAATAGTTATTTTTGGCAAAAATAAACTTCTTTTAAAGCTATGATTTTCAAGTTAGCTCAAAATTGGACCTCTAAATTTTCAAATGAATTTGAAAAACCTTATTTCAAAGCGCTAATGCACTTTGTAAATGAATCTTACACCAAGTACACTTGCTACCCTCCGAAGGAAGAAATTTTTAACGCCTTTAATCACTTTTCGTTTGAACAAACAAAGGTTGTAATTCTAGGTCAAGATCCTTATCATGGCCCAAATCAAGCCAATGGTCTATGTTTTTCAGTATGTGATGGGGTAGTGCATCCACCTTCATTAAAAAATATATTTAAGGAGCTTGAAAAAGATATTGGAAAGGAATATCCAATGAGTGGCAATCTCACTTCATGGGCAAAACAAGGCGTTTTATTACTGAATAGTACGCTAACAGTAAATTCTCATGAGGCTAGAAGTCATCAAAAAAAAGGCTGGGAAACATTTACTGACGTCGTAATTTCAAAACTATCTGAAGACGAAAAGGGATTAGTCTTTATGCTTTGGGGCGGTTTTGCGCGAAAAAAGAAATCCCTGATTGATCCTTCAAAGCATCTCATTTTAGAGGCAGGTCATCCATCTCCTTTGAGTGCTAATCGTGGGTATTGGTTTGGAAATTTTCATTTCAGTAAAGCCAACGCTTACCTAAAATCTATCGGTAAAGACCCAATTGATTGGTAAATTAATTTTGTTCTAATGAGCTCTAAATAAGATTTTTAAGGATTAAGCAATAATAAAAGTAATCTAAAATTTTAATATTTGAAAGAAATAGACTACTTTAGTATTAAAAAACTAATTTATGTTGACACCAAACCTAAAATCCATATTACTTGTTGATGATGATGAAATAAGCAATTTGTTCAATAAAATATTTATTGGACGTCTTGACATTGAAGCAGAAGTGGACGTTGCTAATAACGGACAAGAAGCGCTTGATTTGCTTAAACAAGTTGATGGTAGTCAAAATGAAAATACGCTCTTAACCCCTTGCTTACTTCTTCTTGACATTAAAATGCCTATTATGAACGGATGGGAATTTTTAGAAGCGTACAAAGAACAAATATGTGAGGTAATGCAAAAACAAATCACTATTGTGATGCTTACAACCAGTGAAAATCAAGGCGATTTCATAAAAGCAATGCAAAACCCATTGATTAGCGAGTATATTCAAAAACCACTTTCTGAATCAAAGTTTATCAAGCTAATTAATAAATTTTATGGCGAACAAGAAGTTATTTAATCGCTGATAAAACATAGTCTACTGAACGATTGAGTCTTCTTAATCAAGTTTAAATTACCCAAAGTCGTATTTACTTTATCAACTACCTTGGAGTCTATTTGTTTTTGACTCCACCTCGTTAATGTCAACCACTCTTGTATATCACTTAGTTGTTGATTGTAGTAGTTTGCCAAGGTGCGGTCTATACTAGGTATATCCTTAAACTCTCTGGTGTATTGATTTATTACTTCAAGAATATGCTGCAATTCGCCTTTATTTTCATCAATAAACTTTGAGTTTCCCGCAATTACAAAGCAAGGCCATGGCGTTGTCGTATTTCCTATTCTTCTAAAAGTACCATTGTCGACCAATGGTTTTGTTGTAAAATGTTCCCACAAAAAATAATCTGCTTTTCCTGAGGTTAATGCCTCAATCGAACCTGCTAGATTATTAATAATTTCAAAATTTAAGGTTTCTGTATTCCAGTTTTCCTCTTGAGCATGTACATATGCCATTAAATGACTGCCACTGCCATACCTGCTTATTGCTGCTTTGGTTCCCTTTAAATCTGATATTTTTTGATAGGTACTATGGTAGCCCACGTGAATTCCCCAACGCAGTGGTGTTGCAATAAATTCTTGAACAATCTTACTTTGATTTCCGTCGCTGATACTTTTAACAATGCCTTCCGTTAGAATTATTGCAAGATCAGCTTCTTGTTCATCTAATAGCTTGCACATTCTGCCAGTACCCTCAGGAATGTCTTGCCATTCAAGGTCAATCCCTCGGTTTTTAAATGCATTTTCGCTTATAGCCAAATGCCATGGGTAATTAAAATGTTCTGGAACCCCTATTATACGTACCTTTTTCATGAAATTAGCTTACCTAAAGTATATTGTATTAATTCTTCAACTGATTTATTCGGGTTTTTTGAAAATTCTCCCGTGCTTCTATTTGCTAAAATACAATTCATTGAAATGGCGTGATGACCCATTAATTTCGAGAGTCCGTAAATACCTGAAGTCTCCATTTCTAGATTTGTTATCTTCAATTTATTGTAGTTAAAACTGCTTAATTTTGAGATGAATGTTGCGTCTTTAGGAGGAATCCTGGATATTCTGCCTTGTGGACCATAAAATCCTGTATTTGTACATGTTAATCCAGTTAATGTTAACTCTGACTTTAATAAACTAAAAAGGGATTCATCCGCTGTAACTACATAAGGATTTGACTTTTCAGACGGCCAATCTAAATGCTTCATTAGGGACGCTGATATATCAAGATGTTGAACGGTCTCACTTTTATAAAAATGTAATAGTGAGTCAAAACCGATGGCGTATTCACTGATTATAAACTGATCTACCTCAATATTTTTTTGAATGGCACCCGAAGTACCAATTCTGATAAATTTTAAGGGTTGATGTTCCTTTTTAACTGTTCTTGTATTAAAATCTATATTCGCCAGGGCATCTAATTCATTTATAACAATATCAATATTGTCAGTGCCGATACCGGTAGAAATAACCGTAAGCCTTTTTCCTTTTAATGTACCCGTATGCGTTATGAATTCCCGTTTGGCTTTCTTAAGTTCTATAGAGTCAAAATGTTTTGAGACGTCAGCTACTCGGTCAGGATCTCCAACAGTAATAATGGTAGTTGCAATATCAGAAGGCAATAAATTTAAGTGATATATGCTGCCGTCAGCATTTAGTATGAGCTCAGAAAGCTTTAACGTCATCCTATAATTTTAGAATCCTATCGGTATTTGTATTGTATAAGAAATTATACTTTAAAGCTCCGCCGAGGTAAACGTCATTTTCTTGAATACATGAATAATAACTGGTTTGTTTATCAAGAATTTCTTTTCCTTTTTTAGTAAGCTTTACGGGATTAAATGAATTGAATAGGGGCTTCAATCTGTTCAAGGTTCTTTCATGCTGCGAATCGCCAAATCCTAACAAACCTTGGTTCTTAAGTATGGTTCGAATAAAGTCCTTTTTAGAAGAAAACTCTTGATTTTCTGCTAATTCTAAGATATTGTTCTCCATTTGATTCAATCCGTTTTTAATTGACGGAAAACGTTTCAAATGGCTTGTGATAGCGTCAGCCAAATAATCAAACTGATAATTTTGGAAGTCTTTTATGTTTTCAAGGCGCATTGGATTATCACTACAATAGAGTTGCCATATATAATCAGCATATTCAATATCATCTTGCTTCAAAACAACCCTATTTTCATACAATTTCAGTAATTGATTATTGCTCAATTCATTAAGGGTATAGAGGGTATTACTATTATCTTCTTTACCACTGCACACCAAAGAAATGTTTGCATATTTTCTGTTCGCCTTTAGCCAACTCAGCACGGCCAACATGTTTATTTGACAAAAGAGATCGTATTCAAACCACAAAACAATAGAGTCTTGTTGCTTATGATTACATAGTGAACGGTATTCTTTTAAGGTTTTTTCAATAAAAGATGATTTTGAAACCTTATAGTTTTTGTTTAGGAATTCGAAACGAGTTTTCCAGAAGTTTTCACTGCCAACGTTGGTTAAGGTTTTACCCTCGCATAGCATTTCACGCCAAGTTATGACATCTCCTTTAAGATTTAATGTAGAAAGCCTTTGTGTAAAAGCATCGCCATTTGTTATGTGTATTAGGGAACTCATTGGAGGTTGATTTTTTAAGGTTTAGTGAATAAATGTAATGTTTAATGAATAGGTTTAAAAAAAAAT
>CAZKQM010000027.1:0-33335 GCA_964554895.1 uncultured Maribacter sp.
GCAGGTGGTTCATCATCTACTAAAAGAATTTTAATGTCTTTATTTTTCATGAAATTAAGGCCTGTCATTTATCAAAAATAGATAATTGTTGTAAATGGTCACATTTAAAAATTCTTTATTTCAGGTACTTTACTAAATGTATTGACAAGAAGCTAGGTTATCAATTTTTTTAAGGGGGTAATCATTTTTTCTAAAAATACATGTATTTCGTCGATCTTTTACCATTACAGCGCGATTTAGATGGCATTAAAAATGAAGAATAACTATATTTGCGGTATACTATTTGTAGTATAAGACATATGAAGAAACTTTACGTACTCATTCTCTTTTTTGTTTTTTCCGCAGCTTTTGGCCAAGAAACCAATACTAGCGATACTATTGATGGGTTCAAACTTTACCCAAATCCGGTTACGCAAAACAAAGTCTTCATAAGTACTTCAGAAAATGCACCTAAGAAAATATTAATTTTTGATGTTTTAGGGACTCAAGTTTTAGAAACTACCCTTTTAGGTAAAGAACTAAATCTTTCTGATTTAGATGCTGGCGTTTATGTTCTTCGCGTTATTGAGAGAGAAAAAGTTGTAACGCGAAAGCTAATTATCAAATAAATTCCTCACAATTTTTAAAGTTTGTTTATCAAATCTTCGATGAAATACAAACTTATTTTTTATTTACCTACATTTTATCGAATTTCACAACATAAATGATTTGATGATCAACAACTTATATATATTTACAGTGTTGATCCCAAATCAATAACCTATGAAAAAATGCTTATTAAGCCTTTTAATGCTCGTTAGCTTTTTTAGTTTCGCTCAAGAGACTGATACAAAAGCAACAGCATCTTCAAGTCAAACATCATCGTTTCAAATTTATCCAAACCCAGCTACTCAAAGCATCGTTTATTTCACAAGCATTGAAACTATTTCTGAAGAAATAGTAATCTATGATGTTTTTGGTGAAATTGTTTTAACCGAAAGAATTTCATCAAAATCTTTAGATATTTCAAGATTGGTAGCTGGTGTGTATGTTCTTCAGGTTACTCAAAACGGAATTGCTATCTCAAGAAAGTTAATTGTGAATTAAACAGCTTCGCACCTACCTTTTCATTTTTATTGCACCTTCAATTAATTTTTATTTTGGTTTTAGTTATGGATACTTACTTTTACAAGGTTATTCATACCTATGAACTTACCTTCTATTTTTAGGATAAAAACTTCAGATGAATTTGAAGAAATGGCGTTGAAAGTCTTCAAATTTCAATTTCATCATAATCAAGTATACCATCAATTTTGTTCTTTACTTGGGAAGCATCCTGATCACATTAAATTTATTCATGAAATACCTTTTTTACCTATTGAATTCTTCAAGAATAAAAAGGTTGTTGTGAACCCTCAAAAAATAGATGAAATTTTCACCAGTAGTGGTACTACTGGAAGTCAAACTAGTAAACATTACATTAATGATATAGCCGTTTATCAAGAAAGCTATCTGTCAGGTTTTAAACACTTCTATGGTGCTATTGAAGACTATTGTGTTCTAGCCCTTTTACCATCATATATAGAGCGAAAAGGATCATCATTGATAAGCATGGTTGATGATTTAATTAAAAAAAGTAGGCATCCTGATAGTGGATTTTATTTAGATGAATATGACGTCTTAAAAGACAAACTTCTAAAATTAGAAAATGGTAACTCTAAAATTTTACTGTTGGGGGTATCGTTTGCCTTATTAGATTTTATAGAAGCCCATCCTTTAAAACTTCATCAAACCATTATCATGGAAACCGGGGGCATGAAAGGAAGAAGAAAAGAACTCATTCGATCCGAACTTCATACAACATTAAAAGAAGGTTTCGGAGTATCAAAAATTCATTCTGAATACGGAATGACAGAACTCTTATCACAGGCCTATTCAAAAGGTAATGGCGTATTCAAAACGCCCCCGTGGATGAAAATTTTTATTCGCGATACCGAAGATCCTTTAACCTTAAAAACAAATCAAAAAACAGGTGGAATTAATGTTATTGATTTAGCAAATATTAATTCTTGCTCTTTTATTGCCACACAAGATTTAGGCAAGAATTATGGCGATACGGGTTTTGAAATTTTAGGTCGTTTCGATCACTCAGATGTACGCGGGTGCAATTTAATGGTACTCTAGTTCTGCCTAAAATATAGGAAGTTACTTTCTCATAAAAGTATAGGTTATTTCATCATCTGCTATAGCAGGATTGTCAACAAAACTAAGTGTAAGCGTTGCATCTTCTATTGAATAAATATACCATTGATCTTCACCAAAAGAGATTTGGTCATTATTAATAGTAAAATTGTATACTCCTGAATCAAGTATAAAAGTATCTTCAGTATGTTCAAAAGTGGCCAAACCTTCGCTGGCATTAATCACAAGGGTTGAGGTTGTAAAATCATAATCTATTTCAAAAAAGCAAAAGCAACTAACGTCTTGAAGTTCCCATTGCCCGTTCAATGTTGTTTCCATTAGCGGTCCTACTTCCTCAAGTTCATCACAAGAATTCAATAGAAAAAGACCGATACATAAAAAAAAATAATTTTTCATAATTCATTTATTACGAAACAGTGAATACCTAAAAAACCCTACTTTAAAGACTAGCTTATGTTATTTTCAAAATAAAATAATTCTTCTTTCCTCTTTGTAATAAGACATATGTGTTTTTAATTAGATCAGCAGCAGTGATTTTATAATCTTCTTTAACCTTTTCTTTATTCACTGAAATTGAATTCTGTTTTAATTCTCTTCTTGCCTCTCCATTTGACCCTAAAAAACCTGTTTGGGCAGCTAAAGCGCCAATCATATCTAAACCTTCACCCTCTAGTACTGACTTTGATATTTCAGCCTGAGGAACACCTTCAAAAACGTCTAAAAAGGTCTTTTCATCAAGATTTTTTAATGCATCAGACGTAGATTTTCCGAAGAGAATAGCACTTGCAGCAATCGCATTTTCTAATTCTTCTTTTGAATGCACCGCGGTGGTAATCTCTTCTGCCAACTTCTTTTGAAGGGCACGTTGATGAGGAGCTTTATGATGTTGATTTACCAAGAATGAAATCTCATCTTTAGACATGAAAGTAAAAATTCTAATATATTTTTCGGCATCAGCATCTGAGGTGTTTAGCCAATATTGATAGAACTTATAGGGCGATGTTCTTTTTGAATCTAGCCATACATTTCCGCTTTCTGTCTTTCCAAATTTGGTGCCGTCTGCCTTAGTGATTAAAGGACAAGTTAGGGCATAGCCTTTACCACCACCTATTCTACGTATTAATTCTGTTCCTGTAGTTATATTGCCCCATTGATCGCTACCTCCCATTTGTAAAGTACAGCCATGATTTTGATAGAGATAAAGAAAATCATACCCTTGAACCAACTGATAGGTAAATTCGGTAAATGACATGCCTTCTTTTGCCTCAGCAGAGAGTCTTTTCTTGACTGAATCTTTAGCCATCATATAATTAACAGTTATATGCTTACCTACATCGCGAATGAAATCAAGAAACGAGAAATTTTTCATCCAATCATAATTATTGACCAGAATCGCAGCATTTTCGGCTTCACTATTAAAATCTAAAAACCTTGAAAGTTGTTCTTTTAAGGCCTCTTGATTATGACGTAAGGTTTTTTCATTCAATAAATTTCGTTCGGCACTTTTACCTGAAGGATCCCCAATCATACCGGTCGCACCACCAATTAATGCAAATGGTTTGTGCCCAGCTAACTGAAAATGACGCAACATCATAACCCCAACTAAATGACCAATATGTAAAGAATCTGCGGTTGGATCAATACCTAAATAGGCTGATTGCATACTTGACATCAAATGTTCTTCAGTACCTGGCATAGCGTCATGCAACATTCCACGCCATTTTAATTCTTCTACAAAGTTTGTGGGCATTCTAAAAATTTTTCACAAATATAAAACGAATATTGAGGCTATTCGAGTGATTATCAAATGAAATTATTCACACTGAATCGCTAACTTTATAAAATGATTTTAGTAACAGGAGGTACTGGTCTAGTTGGGGCGCACTTACTTTTCAATTTAATTCAAAATGGGCGCAAAGTTAGAGCTACCCATAGAGCCTCAAGCAAGCTGAAAAATGTTGAAAAAATATTTAGCTACTACACTGAAAATGCCTCGGATCTTTTTCAAAAAATAGAATGGGTTGAAGCCGACCTGAATAATATACCAGCACTTGAAAAGGCATTTCATAATGTGACTTATGTTTATCATGCCGCCGCCTTCATCTCTTTTGATCCTAACGACTTTAATCAATTGATGAAAATCAATGCAGAGGGCACTGCAAATATTGTCAATTTATCGCTAGACTTTCAGATTAAGAAATTGTGTTATGTGAGCACCATAGGCACCATTGGGAAAAACATAGACGGCACGCCAGCCCATGAAGAAAGTGAATGGAATAACCAACATATTAATGTTTATGCTAAATCAAAATACGTAGCAGAAATGGAAGTTTGGCGCGGCACTCAAGAAGGACTTAAAGCAGTTATGGTTAACCCAGGTGTAATTATTGGTCCTGGCTTTTGGAAAACTGGAACGGGAAAATTATTCAGAACAGCCTTTAAGGCATATCGTTTTTATCCGCCTGGTGGTACAGGCTTTGTTAGCGTTCATGATGTTACTAAAGCCATGGTAAAATTATTGAATGGCACACAAAATAAAGAACGGTACATCATGGTTGCTGAAAATTTATCGTTTTTTGATATACTTAGCCTAATGACTAAAAATTTCGGCAAAAACCCTCCTAATAAAAAACTCAAATATTGGCAACTAGAGCTTGCTCGGGCAGTTGATTTAATAAGAAATAAATTGACGGGGTCAAAACGAAGCATCACAAAAAATTCAATTTATGCTTTAAAACATCGTGATGCGTATGACAATTCAAAGATTATAAACGACTTAGATTTTAGCTTTGATTCTATTGAAGAAGTTCTCAATTTTTCTTGTACAAAATTTATTGAGGAGTACCCGGGCTAGTTATGGCTCTGTTTTTTAACTTTCTTTCTACTTTTTTTATACTATCCTGAACTCTTCTTTCTTCTTTTAAACGATCTCGCTTTGACTTGATTCTTTCTTCTACTACCGCATATATATCAGTATACTCCTCAGGTAGTGATGCGTAATACATATTGCTTTCTGCCAAGCCAAGGCTATCAATATTATACTTTTGGTAAATGTAATTCATTGTCTCAATATCATAGCGCACTAAGACTGAGCCATTTGTTGAACTAGCTATTTTTAAAATGGTTAAATCTTCAACGATATCAATCATTTTATCTTTATTGATAAGATTTTCAGGTTTTTCAAGTAGCTTTTCAGCACATGAAAGAAATAAAACGCAAAGAATAAAAAGTGCTTTTTTCATTTTAACGATCAAAAGTTAGTCTTTTTGCATGCCGCTCTTTTGAAAAATTACCATTATCGTAGGCTAAATGTCCATTTACAAAAGTATGCGTAATGCTTGATTTAAAGGTGTGCCCATCAAAAGGTGACCATCCACATTTGTAGGCGTTGTTCGCAGCACCAACTTTCCATGAAGCGTTCATGTCAACCAAAACCATATCGGCATAATATCCCTCACGTAAATAACCTCTTTTGTCAATCTGAAATAAAATAGCCGGATTATGACACATTTTTTCAACAATCTTTTCTAAACGAATACTACGGTCATGGTATTTATCTAAAATAGCTGGCAAAGCGTGTTGCACTAACGGCCCGCCCGAAGGTGCTTTGGTATATACATTATCTTTTTCTTCTTTCAAATGAGGGGCATGATCGGTAGCAATAACATCAATGCGATCGTCTAGTAAAGCCTCCCATAATTTTGATCGGTCTGTAGCAGTTTTAACAGCTGGATTCCATTTAATGAATGTCCCCTTAGTATCATAATCTTTATCTGAAAACCATAAGTGATGTATGCATACCTCTGCGGTTATTTTTTTCTCTTTTAAAGGAATGTCATTTCGAAACAAGTCCATTTCTTTACCTGTAGATAAATGAAATACATGTAATCTAGCTCCGGTTTTTTTTGCTAAAGCAATTGCTTTTGAACTAGATAAATAGCAGGCTTCTTCACTTCGAATTAAGGGATGGTATTTTGTAGGAATAGCATCGCCATATTCAGCTTGATACTTTTTTAAATTCGCCTTAATAGTGCCCTCATCTTCACAATGAGCGCTTATTACCATTTCAGTATTTAAAAATATTTGTTCAATAACTTTTTCATCATCGACCAACATATTTCCGGTAGAAGACCCTAAAAACAATTTCACGCCAGAACAGGCATTCTTATCTAGTTTTTTTAATTCTTCAAGGTTGTCATTGGTACCCCCAAAAAGAAATGAATAGTTTGCAAATGAGGCTTTTCTTCCCATTTCAAATTTCTCTTCAAGTTTTTCTATAGTTGTAGTCTGTGGTTTTGTATTTGGTTGCTCCATAAAGGTGGTTATACCCCCGGCAACAGCAGCACGACTTTCAGTTGCAATCGTTCCTTTATGGGTAAGCCCAGGTTCTCTAAAATGGACTTGATCATCGATTACCCCTGGCAATAGATAATTTCCATTCGCATTTATAAGCTGAGCAGTTGCATCTGAAATATCAGTATCAATTCTTTTAATGATTTCATTTTCAATCAGAACATCACGTTCTTTAATGTGCCCTTCATTAACCAATCGTGCATTTTTTATCAGAAACTTACTCATTACTAAAATCTATTTTTTTGAATCAAACTGCTTATTTTCATTTTAATCACTCCGAAAATGGCTTCATTAACAATTGATGAACTCATTTTCGACTTTCCTCTTACTCTATCTCTGAATATTATTGAAATTTCTTCTATTTTATAATTGCACAAATACGCTCTGAATTTCATTTCGATTTGAAAAGCATATCCCACAAAACGAATGGAATCTAAATTTATATTTTCTAACACATGTTTTCTATAACATACAAAACCTGCCGTTGGATCTTGAATGCGCATACCGGTAATCATCTTTACATAAAAGGAAGCTCCGTATGATAAAAGTACTCTGTGCAACGGCCAATCAACCACGTTTACACCCTTTTTATACCGTGAACCAATCGCAACATCAGCACCGTTGGTACACGAGTTACGAAGACGTAATAAATCCTTCGGATTATGCGAAAAATCAGCATCCATCTCAAATATGTATTCATAATTACGTTCTAATGCCCATTTAAAACCATGTATGTAGGCAGTGCCCAAACCTGCTTTTTCTGATCGAATTTCTAAAAACAATTTGTGAGGAAATTCTTTTTGTAAATCACGTGTTTTTGCAGCCGTACCATCAGGTGAATTATCATCAACAATTAGTACATGAAAATTCGATTTTAAATCAAAAACAGCTCTAATTATAGCCTCAATGTTTTCAATTTCATTATAAGTAGGAATTATGATTAGGCTATCAGACATTTGTTTAAAGTGTATTCGAGCAAAAATAAGTGTTTTAATATAGCTTCAAAAATGACAACAATGATTTTATCATTTATTTAAATACTTTAATAACTAAGAGAATTCGTAATTTTAGCCTGAATTAACCTTTATGAATGCTATCTAAACTACCGCTAACTTTTATATATTTTTTAGGTGCCATTTTAGCTCTAAATTTATTTCAAGCAACCGTTACCGATTTAATTTTTGATGAGGCCTATTATTGGTATTATTCAAAACAACTTGCTTGGGGATATTTTGACCACCCACCCATGGTAGCGCTCTTCATTAAAATAAGTGATTTCATTTTTGATGGTGAAATGGGAGTGCGTTTTATTAGTTGTATTGTATCAGCGGGTACTTCAATTTTGCTTTGGCTCTGTATTGATAACCAGAAAAAATATGATTTTATTCCGCATTTCTTTGTGGTTGCTTTTTCTATGACCCTTTTGAATGTTTACGGTTTTTTTACGCTGCCTGACACGCCCTTACTTTTCTTTACCGCCCTCTTTTTATATGTATACAAGAAATTTATTACCAGGCCAACCATTACAATCTCTGTACTATTAGGTGTTGTTATCGCATGCCTGATGTACAGTAAATATCATGCTGTTTTGGTTATTGTTTGTGTGATTCTCTCTAACTTAAAATTAGTAGCCAATACACGTGCGTGGTTAGCCCTTGCCGTGGCATTGATTTGTTACATCCCACATTTTAATTGGCTTTATGAAAACGATTTTGTCTCCTTCAGGTATCATCTTTTTGACCGCCCCAATGATAGCTATGACGCAACAAAGTTTACAGGCGGATTTTTCTTAAATCTTTTAGCATTATTCGGGTTTACTTTTCCTTTTGTTTACTGGTCGCTATTTAAAACCAAGGCAGTGGATCTTTTTACAAATGCTCTGCTATATTTATCTTACGGAGTTATTATTTTCTTCTTTATTTCTAGTTTTAATAGACGGATTCAAACCCAATGGTTGATTGTTATTTCCATCCCGTTAGTACTTATCGTTTTTAATTACATTTTAGAAAACCAAAAAACGAGAAAATGGATGACTTACACTGGGGTAGCCACCATTGTAGTGCTACTTGTGCTTAGAGTTGGCCTTTTTTACGAACCACTTTTCCCTATTAAATTTGAAACACATGGCAACAAAAAATGGATTGCCGATATTGAATACCAAGCTTGGGCTATACCTGTAGTTTTTGAAAATTCATATCGCAATGCACCAATATATGAGTTTTATTCTGGTAGAAAAGCGATATCATTAAATAACATTAGCTACCGTAGAAATCAATATTCGATCGATGATTCTGAGGCAAGTGTTCAAAACGGCATGGTCTTATATATTTCAAAATACCTTGACAAAAGCAATACAATCGCTTTTCAAAGAAGTGAAAAAACGATATACTATGGTAAATACATCAAAAATTTTGAATCGTTTCGCAAACTAAAGTGCATTATTGATTTAAATGAAGTAGCGTTTGACCGTACTATTGAACATACCATGAAGGTATATAACCCATACGACCACGATATAGATTTGAATAAGCTAAAATTTGGCATGGCGTATTTAAATAAAAGTAGAAAAGTTGTCGAACTGAAACCTTTACCCACACAACCTTTGGTGAAAACCGATACCATCTTGAGAGCTAGAGACTCTACAGCATTTACCTTTAAACTCAGAAAAACAAAAGTAGATAACCCAAAGTATTTTAGAATTGGTATTTCAGAAAATGGACTGCGTCATGGTCTCAATGGCGAAAACATAAAAATTAAGTAATTGGAACCCGTATTAAGAAACATAGAAAACTTAGATTGGATTACACTTTTATTGGTAATCAGTATGGGTATTCTAGTACTGGCTAAAAAATCATTCTACCAGCGTTTCTTAAATTTTATTATTCTACCCTTTAACAACAAGTACATTTTTATGTACAATAAAAAAGAGAAGTTATTTCATTGGTTTCAATTGTTTTTAACTATTTTTCAACTCATCAATTTTTCACTTTTCATTTACCTAGTTGCAAAAGCACTTTTACTCAAAGATGACTATATTGAATTAGATCAACTTTACTTTTATCCGTTAATACTGTTCTGCTTAATTCTCTTTACTCTGGGTAAAGTTATCATTCAATTAACAAACGGATTCATTTTTAACAACAACAAACTCATTACTGAATTTATTTACAAGAAACTTTCTTACTTAAATTACAGTGCATTGATCATGTTAATTGCCAACATCATGCTGGCATATGTCACACCTAATTCAAAACCAGTGATTTACCTGTCGATAGTACTGATTTTATTGGTAAACAGTATTGGTTGGGTTTTACTTCTTAAAAATCATCAAAAATTTCTTGCAAATAACATTTTCTATTTTATTTTGTACCTTTGCGCACTTGAAATTGCCCCCTTTATACTAATAGGTACCTACCTAAACAAGTAGAATAAGAATGAAAGTAAAGACAATTTTGGTGTCACAGCCAGAACCTAAAATGGAGAATTCTCCCTACGCCAGGTTAATCGAAAAAGAAAAGGTAAAAGTTGACTTTAGACCATTCATACATGTTGAAGGCGTTGAAGCTAAAGATGTGCGTCAGCAAAAAATTGATCTCAAAAATTACACGGCTATCATTTTGACCAGCAGAAATGCTGTTGATCATTATTTTAGAATTGCTGAAGAAATGCGCTTCAAAGTGCCCGATGCCATGAAATATTTTTGCCAGTCAGAGGCAGTAGCCTATTACCTTCAAAAATATGTAGTGTATCGTAAGCGCAAAATTTACGTGGGCAAAATGAAATTTGTTGATCTATCAAATTTGTTCAAAAAATACAAAGACGAAAAATTTCTGCTCCCCTCTTCAGATTCTTTAAAGGCTATTGTTCCTGAAACCCTTGATAAATTAGAGCTAAACTGGACAAGAGGTATCTTTTATAAAACTGTAATTAGTGATTTATCTGATTTAAAAGATGTTTTCTATGACATCTTGGTATTTTTTAGTCCTTCAGGCATTGAGTCACTTTTAAAGAATTTTCCTGATTTTGAACAGAATGATACACGCATAGCCGTATTCGGTAATTCTACAGTAAAAGCTGCTACCGAAGCTGGTTTACGTTGTGATATCAAAGCGCCTTCGCCTGAAACACCATCAATGACCATGGCACTTCAGAAGTATATTCAAGTTGCTAATAAGAAATAATTAAGGTTTAAATTTTAACCCTGTAAGCACCCATCCTATTAGTAAAAGCACCCCTCCTATCGGGGTTAAAAAAGCAATTACTTTAAAATCAAAACTGGTCAGGCTATTGGTTGCCAAGGCATAAATCGAAAAAGAAAACAGCAGTATTCCGGCGACGATAATAGCGTAAACTGTTTTCTTACTTTTTCTTGATACATTTTTCAAATTCGCTAAAATTAATAAGAACAAAGCATGATACATTTGGTACCTCACGCCAGTTTCAAAAGTAGTTAAAGATTTATCCTCTAAAAGATTTTCTAAACCATGAGCACCAAATGCTCCAAAACCAATAGCAAGGATCCCGAAAATAATTCCTGTCAAAAATATTGTTCTGTTCATAACTTAGAAGACATGTATATTTATAAATGTAACAATTTGATACCTTAGTACTCCGTTACTAAAGTAACTAATCAATATAGAAAATGCGTAAAATACTTGTGGTAGGGGCAGGAAAATCTACTTCTTATTTGCTTGATTATTTCCTAGAAAAATCATTTGAAGAAAAGTTATTTTTAACCATCGGCGATTTGAACCCAGATGCGCTACCTATTAAATTCAAAACACATAAAAATTGTTCTGTTGAAGCCCTTGATATTTTTAAAGAAGAACAAAGACAAAAACTTATAAAAGAAAGTGATATTGTTGTTTCAATGCTTCCGGCAAGAATGCATATGAAAGTGGCGCAAGATTGTATTGCTTATAAAAAGCATTTGGTAACTGCTTCTTATGTTTCTGATGAAATCATGACCTTAGATGCGCTGGCAAAAGAAAAAAACCTTGTTTTTATGAATGAGATTGGGCTAGATCCAGGTTTAGACCACATGAGTGCCATGCAGGTCATTGACCGTATTCGCGAAAAAGGAGGAAAAATACTTCTTTTTGAATCGTTTACTGGTGGATTAGTTGCTCCTGAAAGCGATAATAATCTCTGGAATTATAAATTCACTTGGAACCCGAGAAATGTAGTCGTTGCTGGTCAAGGCGGTACCGCTAAATTCATTCAAGAAGGCACTTATAAATACATACCCTATCATAAATTATTTCGCCGCACTGAGTTTTTTGAAATTGAAGGATTTGGTAGATTTGAAGGTTATGCCAATCGTGATTCGCTAAAATATCGTGAAGCCTATGGTTTAGATGATGTACTTACCCTATATCGAGGTACTATGCGCCGAGTGGGTTTCTCAAAAGCATGGAATATGTTTATTGACCTCGGAGCGACCGATGATAGTTTTACTATCGAAAACTCTGAGGGCATGACCTACCGTGAATTTATAAACTCATTTTTGCCTTATTCACCTACTGATTCTGTTGAATTGAAATTGCGCCATTATCTAAAGATTGAGCAAGATGATATCATGTGGGAAAAACTTTTAGATTTAAATCTATTTAGTCGCGATAAAATCATTCCTTTAAAAAATGCCACTCCAGCACAAATATTGCAATATATCTTGGAGGATAGTTGGTCACTCAATGACAACGATAAAGACATGATTGTCATGTATCACAAGTTCGGTTATGAGTTAAATGGAAAGCACTATCAAATTGATGCCAATACCGTTGTCATAGGCGAAAATAGAACCCATACTGCAATGGCAAAAACGGTGGGTTTACCGGTTGCTATGGCCACTCTAGCAATTCTAAATAAAAAAATCACTTCTCCCGGAGTTCAAATTCCTATTAAAAAAGAAATTTATGACCCTATTCTTGATGAATTAAAAGAATACGGAATTCTATTTAAAGAATTTGAGGTGCCTTACCTAGGGTATAATCCTGAGTCTATTTATAATGAATAATTTTTAAGCATGTATTGTCAAAGTTCCTCCCTTTAGAAAAAGGGAAATGGCTTTATTTTGATTTCTATTCTGAGTGGCAAAAGTAATACCAGAGTTAATTCACGGTCAAAACCTTCTTTCTTCTGCGAAGCGGAATTCATTCTTCTCTTCTTCTGAAGGGGAGAGTTTAATGAGATTTCTATTTCCAATAATTTCAATACTTTTACTTAGTTTCTGAAAATATATTGATGAAATCAAATTCGAAAAATGTAAAAATTGACGGAATCGACAAAAAGATTCTAAGATTTTTAATGGCCGATGCCCGAAAGCCGGTGCTTGAAATCGCAAGAAATATTGGAATTTCAGGTGCTGCCATTCATCAACGCTTGAGAAAGTTAGAAGCATCAGGTCTCTTAGCGGGTTCAAAATTTATTATCAACCCGAAAGTAATGGGCTATACAACAATGGCGTATGTAGGTATTTATTTAGATAAAGCCATGAGTAACCCCGCAGCCGTGAAGCAACTTTCAAAAATTCCTGAAGTTTTAGAATGCCATTACACAACGGGTAATTGGTCTATCTTAATTAAAGTGCTTTGTAAAGACAATGAGCACCTGATGCATGTTCTAAATAAAGAAATTCAGCGAATTGAAGGTGTATCGCGTACAGAAACGTTTATTTCATTAGACCAACAAATTGATAGGCAAATCACTATTTAACGACTATAGCTAGTATGGGGTTAAAACCAACATACTTAGTATCATATTTAATTCTTGGTTTATTTACTTTTACCGCTTCATTTGGTCAAGCACGTAAGGACACTTTACCTAAAAATCAATTAGAAATTAGACATGATAATGATTTCTTCTTTTCTACAGATAGATACTATTCTTCAGGACTCTTTCTTAAATTTCGAACCCAACTGAATAAAGATGTTTTAGTAGAAAGAAAAGAACAATTGTCAATCTCTCTAAGTCAAGAAGTGTATACCCCTTCGCAAACGCAGTCGACCAATGCAGAGATTTTTGATGTTCCGTATGCGGGTTTTTCTAGCTTCACAATAACTTGGTCTTCGGCAAGCAAAAGTGATTTAATTCAAACAAGTTTATTGTTAGGGGTTGCTGGTTTAAATTCAGGTGCCGGAGGTTTTCAAAGATGGTATCACAGAGCACTTGGCATTCGTAATTCGCCATTATGGGTTGAAGAAATAGCGAATAGTTTTCATCTGAATCTCTATTTGAACTATACCAAAGAATGGCAAATTGTAAAAGGGCCATTTGGAGTTCGTTTTGCCTTTCAGCCTAATTTAGCCTTAGGCACAAAAGATATTTATGTTGAACCTGAATCTATTTTATACCTAGGAAAACGTAGTCATACGAATGCCTCTATAGCCTATAACCGCATTGGTACTATCAATAGAGAAGTTTACATTGCATTACGTTTTGCTTACCGACGCGTTTTTAATAACGCGCTCATTGAAGGAAATCTATTAGGCGATAATTCAGTGCGCACTAAAAATCCGAAAAATTCGGTGTACCGTTTTGGTGTTGATTTTTACAATCGTGTTAAAAAGAATGATTACAAAATAGGGCTTCGCTTTAATACACAAGAAACACTACAATCGCAAAATCATAAATATGTGTTACTTGCGTATGGTTTCCAATTTTAAATTGAAAAGAATTCTTATCTATAAACAATTGCTTAGTCACGACTCGCTACGCGCATAGCGAAATACAGTAACGTTGCCAAAGCACCAATTGCAGCGACCAAATAGGTTCTAGCAGCCCATTTTAAAGCATCTTCTGCTCCGGCATATTCTTCTTGACTTACCATGTTTTTATTCTTCAACCATGCCAAAGCACGATTACTGGCATCATATTCTACAGGTAGCGTTACAAAACTGAATAATGTTCCGATGCCGTACAAGCCAACACCAACCCAAGCCACAGTTCCGCCAATCGCAGTGGTCTGCATTAAAGCCAGGCCACCAAAAATAACCCACATTGAAAACTTGGAGGTAATATTTAAGATGGGCACTAATTTAGAGCGCATACCTAACCATTCATAGGCAGTTGCGTGTTGTACAGCGTGACCCACTTCATGGGCAGCCACAGCTGCTGCTGATGCATTACGTTGGGCGTAAACTCCTTCACTGAGGTTTACTGTTTTATTTGCTGGATTATAATGATCGGTTAACATACCCGGTGTAGAAATGACCTTTACATCGCGAATACCATGATCAGCTAACATCTTCTCAGCGATTTCAGCACCACTCATGCCGTTTCGTAATTGTACTTTAGAATAGTGCTTAAATTTACTTTTTAAACGGCTACTTACTAACATACTCAGAAGTCCGAAAACTCCAGCGATGATGATGTAGCCCATATCAAATCCTAACATATTTTTTGTTTTAGTTAATGTATTTTAAAATTACAAAAGATTCCTTTGCCTTCCTAGCAGTAAGCAAGTTCGCTAGAATAATTTACCTAGTTAAAAGCAAAAACCCCGCCATTTTGTTACGGTGCATTTTTTATGACAAAATGGCTAGTTATTTATTTGTATTTGAGTTTGGCAATGAAAATGGCAAATGCTAATAACAAAGTACCAGAATTCGCAAGAATCATACTAATACTCTCTTTTTTTATGCCATAATAAAGCCAAAGTGCTAAACCAATCATAAACACAATGTACATGACTAAAGAAATATCTTTGGTTGACTTTTCTTTCCATACTTTATACACCTGTGGTATAAAACAAGCTGTGGTCAAGGTAGCCGCTATCAAACCTATGATTTCTATTTCTTGCATTTTATTTTTATTATTTGTCTTCCCGACTAAGGAAATTAAGCTTTGTTAGAAATTGCTCGTTAATAACATTGACGAAGTGAACATTAAAATACTATATATATGCTTCGCTTCTTCGTAAGATTCCTCGCTTCTTGAAATGACATTGCAAAAGAATAACAATTAGGTTACCCCACAATATTCACAATCTTACCGGGTACTACAATTACTTTTTTAGGGGTACGCCCCTGTAATTGCTGTGCTGTTTTTTCATGTGCCATAACTGCTGCTTCTATATCTTCTTTAGACAAATCAAGAGGAAGCTCCATTTTAAAACGCATTTTACCATTAAAAGAAATAGGATATTCTTTACTGCTCTCTACCAAAAAGCTCGCTTCAAATTTTGGAAAAGGAGCCGTTGAAATAGATTCAGTATGCCCCAATTTCTCCCAGAGTTCTTCAGCAATATGAGGTGCATAAGGTGATACCAAAATTGCCAATGGTTCTAATATTTCTTTACTTGTACATTTTTGTGCCGTTAATTCATTCACACAAATCATAAAAGTAGAAACCGAGGTGTTGAAACTAAAATTCTCAATGTCTTCTTCTACTTTTTTGATGGTTTTGTGTAGAGTTTTAAAGGCCTCCCCCGACCCCTCCGAAGGAGGGGAGTCAGAAACATGAAACGCTCCACCTTCTCCTGAATGATATAACTTCCAAAGTTTTTTTAAGAAAGAATGCACTCCTGTAATCCCTGCCGTATTCCAAGGTTTTGATTGTTCAAGAGGCCCAAGGAACATTTCATATAATCGCAAACTGTCGGCGCCATACTCCTGTACAATATCATCTGGGTTGACCACATTGTATTTGGATTTGGACATTTTTTCGACTTCGCGGCCGACGATATAGACCCCTCCCCGACCCTCCCCAGAAGGGAGGGAGTTCGCATTATATTGTTCTCCATTCTCTAAGATAAAAATTGCATCCTTAAATTCAGGTTGCCAATTTTTAAATCCTTCAACATCTAACTCATCTGATGAATTTACTAAAGATACATCGGCATGAATAGGAGTAACTTTTCTATCTACTGTAAATCCTTTTGAAAGCACATTTCCTGTCTCTTCCTCCCTGTAAATAAAAGCACTCGTTCCTGTAATCATCCCCTGGTTGATCAACTTTTTAGCAAACTCATCTTTGGTCACATAGCCTCTATCAAACATAAATTTTTGCCAAAAACGGCTGTACAATAAATGCCCTGTAGCATGTTCGTTACCGCCAATATACAAGTCTACATCTTGCCAATAATCAATGGCTTCTTTTGAGAAAATAGCTTCTTCATTATGGGGGTCCATATAGCGGTTAAAGTACTGTGAGCTACCTGCCCAACCAGGCATGGTGTTTAGCTCAAGTGGGTAGATACCCTTGTCCCCCTCTCGGTCTCCCCCAAAGGGGGAGATGAGTTCGTTACTTACCACCTGATTGGTATTCGTATTCCATGCCCATACGGTTGCATTGCCTAAGGGTGGCTCACCAGTTTCAGTGGGTAAATATTTTTCAACTTCCGGTAGAATTATCGGTAAATGTTCTGAATCAATCATCTGTGGCATACCATCTACATAATACACCGGAAAAGGTTCGCCCCAATAGCGCTGTCGGCTAAATACCGCATCACGTAAGCGGTAATTTATCTTCCCTTTGCCTTGACCTAATTTCTCCAATTCATAAATAGCCGTTTTAACCGCTTTCTTATAGGGTAATCCGTCTAAAAATTCAGAATTGGCTATAATCGTTTTTTCTTTATCGGCAAAAGCTTCCTCCGTAATATCAACTCCCTCAAAAATATTAGGAATGTCAATCTTAAAATGCTTGGCAAAATCATAATCGCGTTGATCCCCACAAGGCACTGACATCACTGCTCCTGTACCATAACCAGCTAATACATAATCGCCAATCCAAATTGGAATAGGTTTTTTGGTAAATGGGTGTTCTGCATAAGCCCCTGTAAATGCCCCAGATATGGTTTTTACATCAGCCATGCGATCGCGTTCTGAGCGTTTTGCTGTGGCTTCAACATAGGCTTCTACCTCAGCTTTTTGTTCATGAGTTGTGATTTTAGCCACCAAATCATGCTCAGGCGCTAAAGTCATAAAACTGGCTCCGAAAATAGTATCAGGGCGTGTGGTGAAGACTTCGATTGAGAGGTCCCCTCCCCGGCCCTCCCCTGAGGGGAGGGAGTTTAATTCTTGCCTAATTTTTGCTTTTACGTTCTCTAAATCATTTAGAACCTCATCATTTGTAAACCGAATAACTTTGAAACCTTTCTTTTCTTCTAAAATCAATTGTCTTTCTGCATCCTCATCTATTTGGCTCTCATGTATTTTGCCATCAACTTCAATAATCAGATTCTTCTCTAAACAAACAAAATCAGCTATGTATTTATAAATCGAATGTTGTCTTCTGAATTTATACACAAAATCCTTTTTACGAAGTACATCCCACAATGCTGCCTCGGCCTCGGTTGGATTTTGACGCATTTCTTTAGCTCTTTCTAACAAAATAGGGTACAAATCTGCATCGCCAGTAACATATCTAGGAGCAGTTCCCCCTCCCTCGGAGGGGGCTAGGGGGAGGTCATTAGAAATGCTTTGACCTTGGTTATGGGAGAGGTCCCCTCCCCGGCCCTCCCCTGAGGGGAGGGCGTTAGATTTTGCCGGAATGACATTAAAAATAACACTCGCACCTTGTGATCGCCCAATCCAATTGGTTTGTGAGTCTTTTAATGGCTGTGGCCAATCAATTTTATCTAACCCATCAAGTAGGCGCTGCGCATAGGCACTAATGCGCATACTCCATTGTGTCATTTTTTTGCGGATTACAGGATGCCCACCCCGCTCTGAAACGCCATTTACAATTTCATCATTAGCCAATACAGTTCCTAAAGCCGGACACCAGTTTACCTCTGTATCCGCCAAATAGGTAAGCCGATATTTCAATAAAATTTCCTGCTGCTCTTTACTTGAAAAAGCTTTCCAGTCCGCAGCTGAAAAAGGTTCAATATCTTCATCAGAAAAAGCATCTACATTAGTATTTCCATCCGAAGAAAACATTGCGATTAAAGTTTCAATATCTTCAGCTTTATCGGTTTCTTTGTTGTACCATGAATTGAAGAGTTGAATGAAAACCCATTGCGTCCATTTATAATATTTTGGATCTGACGTTCTAACCTCACGGCTCCAATCAAAAGAAAAGCCAATTTGGTCTAATTGACGGCGATAGGTTTTAATATTCTCAGCTGTAGTAATTGCAGGATGCTGACCGGTTTGAATGGCATATTGTTCTGCAGGCAATCCGAAGGAATCATAACCCTGTGGATGCAAGACGTTAAAACCCTTATGCCTTTTGTAGCGCGCATAAATATCAGAGGCAATGTATCCTAAAGGATGGCCAACATGTAATCCTGCACCTGAGGGGTACGGAAACATATCTAAAACATAATATTTTGGTTTATCAGAAGTGTCTTCTGCCTTAAACGTTTGGTTCTTGGCCCAATCATCTTGCCACTTCTTTTCTATCTCATTGAAATTGTACTGCATGCTCTTTTTTTAACTAAACACAAAAATAACTTTAATAAGATAAAGACAATAGCTGTGTTGAACCTTAGTTGTTCTTTTTATTAGAAAAAATGTCATTCATAGAAAAATTCATACACTTTATCTTTTTGAATTTGCAGTACAAGAATTTTAAAGCTGTTATTTAGACTTTAAATCGATGATTTTGCATCAGCAAACGATGATTTTTTAAATCTTCATGTTCCTATAACTACCTTTGAGGTCACAAATTTTATTAAACCTATTTCTAAGAAAACTTTGCTAGGAGCACCAGCTTATTTTTTCATTTTATTTTTTAGTATTTCTCAATTTGCAACAGCTCAATTAGGGCTCTGCAATGGGGAGCCTGGTCCTGCCATTTTTACTGAAGATTTTGGCACTGGTACTAATATAGGTCCTGAACTCGAACCAGGGATAACTTCATATACCTTTAGGAATACTGGCATTCCTCCAAATGGCAGTTATACCATTACACACAGCATTAGCACAAATAATTGGCATAAAACTTATGATCATACTTTAAATGATACTGACGGTAAAATGCTAGTAGTAAATGCTGATGAAGAAGCAGGTGCTTTTTATGAAACAACTATAACTGGTCTATGTACAAATACGACCTATGAATTTTCTTCATGGTCAACAAATTTATTGAAAGTCGACAATGTTTGTGGAAATAGAGCCATTGATATTAATGTGCGATTTGAAATTTTAGATGCCACTAGAACCACCATTTTAAAAGCAGGCGATACTGGTGATATTGGACCCTCTACACGGTCTGAATGGAATCAATACGGAATGCTCTTTAAAACCTTACCTGGGCAAACTTCAGTAGTTTTAAGAATGTCTAATAATGGTGCTGGTGGATGCGGTAATGACCTTGCCATTGATGATATTGCGTTTAGAAGGTGCAGCGATAGTATTGAAGTTGTTGACCCCAATGGTGCTAGCTCAAGTAGCGTATGTGAAGATGCTTTCAATGCAAATGGAATTACTCTTTATGCCAACGCTACTCATACAGTTTTTACATCCTATGCATACCAATGGGAGCAAAGCTCAGATTCTGTTAATTGGACAACTTTATCTGGAGCCAATAACCAAACGTATACTCCGCAAAATGTTGAATTAGAAGACAACTATTTTAGGGTCATTGTTGCTGAAGATGCCGTGAATCTTAAAAATTCTAGTTGTAATGTTATATCTAGCATTTATCATTTAACTCTAAATTCAAACCCTAATCCTCCTCAAAGTAATGGCTATACTACGGTTTGCGAAGACTCAATTATCTATACTATAGCGCCCGTAACGGTTGAAGAATTAGAAATGGTAAACTGGTATGACGCCCCTAGCGGAGGCACACTTTTACAAGAAAATAGTACGACTTTCAGTACAACTAATTCTGGCATATTTTACGCAGAAGCCATAAATAGTAATACCGGTTGTGTGTCTACAACAAGAACTGCTATTGACAATATTGCAGCAGAAATTATGGAACTGCCTGATGTTCTTATTAGCATTTGTCCGAACGAATCAGTTAGCCTAAGCCCTGTACTTAATGGAAACAACTATCTTTGGGACAACGGCTTAATTAGTAGAGAAATTATAGTTGATGAAGCGGGTATTTATGGCGTTAACATCTTTAATAACAATGATTGCCCAAGGTTTCAAATTTTTATAGTTGAGGAACAAGAATTCATACCCATAAATTTTCAAAATATAAGCGCTGAAAATAGAGATATTGTGGTTGAAATAGATAATACTGAAGAGTTTTTGTATTCAATTGATAGTGTCAACTTTCAAGAGAGTTCTATTTTTCAAAACCTTAGTGGTGGGGTCTATACCATATATGTTCAAAGTAAAAACGGATGTAGTTCAGCATCACAAGAATACTTACACCTATTTATCCCTAATTTTTTCACTCCAAATGGTGATGGTATCAATGAACAATTCATAGCCAAAGGAATAGAAAATCTTGAACAGTATAGTATGGATATTTACGATTGTTATGGCAAACTGCTCGCAAATTTTACCGATAGAAATGTTGGGTGGAATGGTACTCTAAATAATAGAAGTCTACCTTCTTCAGATTATTGGTATAAGATTCAAGCCGACGGACAAATATTTAATGGTCACTTTACATTAAAAAGATAAGCTACACCAATACCCCTTTATAGAGTACCCATGCCATTGATAATATCGCTGAGGCATTTATGGCATACCCAAAAAATTTCATTTGGGTTAACGAGTAAGGTCGGTCTTTAAAGAAAATAAAAACGTCAAATACCAACCAAATTGAAAAACTCAATAAAAATAGAGCTAAGAATGGGTCTTTAAACCAATACCAAACTAAAAATGACTCAAGCAGTAACAAAAACAACATGAGTAACTTTGAGTTTTTTCGCTTCAAAAGGGTTGCTGTGGTGCGTTTCCCAGATGCTAAATCAGGTTCGATATCCATAATTTCTCCGGCAATATGGGCTTGAAAGGCAAAAAGAGAAAGGTATACTAAAGTTTTCCAGGGTAACATATCAAGACTATTCAATTCTGTTGCAAAAAAGGCGGTGGTCACATAACCCACTTGTATTAAAATCTCAAAAGGAGGACGTTCTTTTATTCTGAAAGGTTTGAAATTATAGAGAATATTTATACCCACCATAAATGCCAAAAGAAGTAACATTCTCCAACCAGAGAGGTAAATAAATAGAACAGCAAACGGAAGCGTAACAAAGGTGATTTTTTTCAAGATTCCGTTCAAATGTTCACGCGGTGCCTTTGCGCCAAACAAATAGTTGCCTTTTCTATCATTGACAGCATCAGCTTCTAGATCATTATAATCATTTAAGCCGTATACTAAGTAATTTAAGGGAAAGGTCACAAAAAATAATCCTAACCAAAATACCCATGAATGCCAAAAATGTACTTGATTTCCGAATGGCACCAGGTAAATCCATACTGTAGGAAACCACAAACCGGGTCTTGAAATTTTTAAAACTAAAAGCAATTTTTCCATAAGCTATTTTTCAAAGCTCCTTTTAGCCCTTATTTTCGTTAATTATCTATGAATTAGTTTAAAAGTGCTAGGCGTTTAATATCTTTTGCAATGAATTTTCTATAAAAATAGCTGCATTCCTAATACTTCAAAAATTCTAGAGAAATAAAGGTTCTATCTAATTAAAATGTTTCAAGCCCAAAAACTACTTTTTGTCATTTTATGTTTTTATTTAGGCTGTCAAAACTTGAATGCACAGCTCGGTTTTTGTAGTGGCAATTCAGGTGATCCGATTTTTTCTGAAGATTTTGGCTCTGGCACAACCCCAGGTCCGGCACTCGCACCAGGCACAACAACCTATAATTTTACCGCAGGTCAACCTAATGATGGTAGCTACACCATAGCGAGTAATAGCGCAAATTTTTTTGATTGGCATACCACCAATGACCATACCCCGGGCGATACAAATGGTAAAATGTTAATCGTCAATGCGAGCTTTAACCCCGGCGAGTTTTACAAAACATCAATTACAGGTTTATGTGAAAATACATCTTATGAATTTTCTGCTTTTCTGTTAAACTTTGCAACAACCAATGGTTTTTGCGGCTCAGGATTAATACCTGTTAATGTAAAGTTTCAAATTTGGGATGATACCGACACAACGCTTTTAGCATCTGGCGACACAGGTGATCTTTTTGGAACCTCAACGGCTACATGGACGCCATACGGACTCGTTTTTAGAACCGAACCTCAACAATCATCGGTTATTTTAAAAATGATTAATAATGGTAGTGGTGGCTGCGGTAATGATTTAGCCATTGATGATATTAGCTTTAAATCATGCGGCGATTTTATTGAATTAACGAATATAACAGGGGCTAACAGTATTGCGCAATGTCAAGATGAAGGTGTTATTGTCAGTACCACCATTACGGCGACCCCTGACAACTCCATTTTTAATTCACATTTTTATCAATGGCAAGAAAGTATTGATGGTATGAACTGGACAGATATTATAGGAGAAACAACCAACACCTACATCACACCAACAATTTTAGACGCACGTTTTTTTAGAGTAAAAGTTGCAGAAGATTTTATCAATGTCTCAAACCCTTTGTGTAATGTGGTTTCTGAACCGTTTAGTGCTATACTCATACCATTTCCTAATGCCCCCATCAGCAATGGAAACGTTTCAACTTGTGTCAATCAACCTAAACCCCTTAGTGCAATTGCACTTGATGATGAATTTATAAATTGGTATGATGCCTCTGTTGGTGGTACTTTACTACAAGAAAATAACGCGTCCTTTTTTCCGACGGTCTCAGGTACTTATTATGCGGCAGCGAGCTCAACTTTAGTTGATTGTTTTTCATTAAATAGAACTCCAATTACATACACACTTTTTGATGTACCTGAACTTATTGATGAAGAACGATTTATATGTTCTAACACTTCGGTTGCCCTTTCATCAAATTTGACTAATGTCGATTTTGAATGGAGCACCGGAGAGACCACGAGCGCAATTCAAGTGGATACACCTGGCGAATACAGTCTTGAAATCACAAATCAAAATGGCTGTTCTGCTACCAAAATATTTACGGTAATTTCAATTGAACAACCTATAATTGAAAGTATAGTCTCAGATAACGAAAATATTATTGTAACCACTGTAAATGAAGGCTTGTTTGAATATGCTCTGGACAACGGACCTTTTCAAGCTAGTCCTATTTTTGAATTAATAGAAGGAGGATTATACATGCTAAAAGTTCGAGGCATCAATAATTGTCCTGAAGTCAGTCAAGAATTTATTCATTTAGTGATTCCGAAGTTTTTTAGCCCGAACGGAGATTTTGTGAATGATCTGTTTATTATACAAGGTCTAGAGTTTTTTAATACCGTTGAGGTTCGCATTTTTGACCGCTATGGCAAGCTGATAATGCAATCAAACAGCACCTCTTTTTCTTGGGATGGCAGATACAATAATACAAGGCTCCCTTCATCAGATTATTGGTATCATATTCAAACCGAAAATCAAGAATTCAAAGGTCATTTTGCTTTAAAACGATAGATTAAGAAATAATCATTTTACTTTCCTAACTTTACCTTTAATTACCTATTATGGGCAAATCTTTCGAACAATATCAAAAGCGCAAATTAGTCTCTTCCTACTTTTCAGTAGTTTTAAGTATTGCTTTGGTTCTATTTTTGTTGGGCTCATTGGGTTTACTGCTGTTGAACACCAAAAAAATGGCAGATCATTTTAAAGAACAGATTACTATTTCGGTTTTTCTAAAAGAAAATGCCAAGGAAATTGAAATTAGCCAACTGCAGCAAAATTTAAACAGAGCTGAATACACCAAAACAGCCACTTACATTTCAAAAGAAAAAGCTGCTGAAAAATATAGTGCTGAAATTGGTGAAGACTTTGTTGAATTTTTAGGGTATAATCCGTTAAAAAATTCAATTGATGTCAATCTCAATGCAGACTTTGTATTGCCTGAAAAAATACAAGAAATTGCTGCTGACTTAGCAGCAAAAAATTATGTTCATGAAGTAAGTTATGATAAACCTTTGGTAGGTTTACTTGCCGAAAACGTCAAAAAAATAGGATTCTGGATCTTGGTAGCCAGCGGCATTTTTACTTTTATTGCTGTGTTGCTTATTAATAGTTCAATTCGATTATCAATTTATTCTAAACGTTTTATTATCAAAACCATGCAAATGGTTGGGGCAACCAAAATGTTCATTCGAAGGCCTTTTATTTGGACTAATATTAAACTCGGTATGATTGGGGCTGTTATTGCTATTTTGGCGATTATAGGCGTTTTAGTGTACTTAAATTCTGAGTTTCCTGAATTAGAAATTTTCAAAGACACCTCTATTTTTACATTTTTATTTCTTGCGGTTTTTGGCTTAGGTATTTTAATTTCTTTACTCAGTACCTTTTTTGCAACACAACGTTTCTTGAATTTAAGAACTGATGAATTGTACTATTAAAGACACTAGACCGCTACACTGTTAGGCATTTGATTCAAGACCATTTTTTATTTGACTTTAGTAGTTCTATTAACCACCTAACCATTAACTAAGTTTTTATAACTTTGCCTTATGAGTAAAAAGCAAACACACCATTCAGAACAAATGCCGAAGAAGGAATTCATCTTTCAAAAAAAGAATTATATCTTCATGTTTATTGGCATCGCTTTTATTGTTATCGGTTTTATTCTAATGAGTGGCGGGGGTAGTGATGACCCAAATGTTTTTAATCCTGAAATTTATAGTTTCAGAAGAATTCGATTAGCACCAACCTTAGTTCTAATAGGTCTGGGTATTGAAGTGTACGCTATTTTGTTGAATCCGCATAAGAAGAAAAAATAGATTGGATACACTAGACGCCATTTTACTTGGCATAATTCAAGGACTTACAGAATTTTTACCCGTTTCATCAAGTGGTCATTTAGAACTTGGCAAGGCTATTCTAGGAGATAATTCTGTACCTGAAGAAAGTTTATTATTCACAGTGGTGCTGCACTTTGCAACAGCCCTAAGTACGCTGGTTGTTTTTAGAAAAGATGTATGGGAAATTCTTAGCGGACTCTTTAGTTTTAAATGGAATGAAGAAACCCAATTTTCAGTTAAAATAATCGTTTCAATGCTACCAGCAGTTTTCGTAGGATTGTTTTTTGAAGAACAATTAGAGGCTTTTTTCGGTGGCAATATTCGTTTGGTTGGTTTCATGCTCCTCATAACAGCAGCCCTACTATATTTTGCTGATAAGGCTAAAGACACTGATAAAAAAGTTAGTTTTAAAAACGCCTTTTTAATAGGTATTTCACAAGCCATTGCCATGCTACCTGGTATTTCAAGAAGTGGCGCCACCATTTCAACCTCGGTTCTTTTAGGTGTTGATAAAACCAAAGCAGCACGTTTCTCATTTTTAATGGTCGTGCCTTTGATTTTCGGAAAAATTGCAAAAGATTTGATGAGCGGCGATTTGACATTTACGGGTGAAAATAACGTGGCTATGGGTGCCGGATTTATAGCTGCTTTCGTTGCCGGATTAGCAGCTTGCACTTGGATGATTCAATTGGTCAAAAAGAGTAAGCTTTCCTATTTCTCGATCTATTGTCTTATTGTCGGACTTATCGCAATTGGTTATGGGTTTTTTGCCTCTTAATTCTAATTTATATGGATGCAAGAACCAAAGAAGACTTTCTAAACGGACAATTACTGCTCATTGACAAACCCCTAGGTTGGTCCTCTTTTCAAGCAGTAAATAAATTAAAGTGGGCCATTAGAAAGAAATTCAAACTAAAGAAAATCAAAATAGGTCATGCTGGTACCTTAGACCCGCTTGCTACAGGTTTACTTTTAATTTGTACCGGAAAGTTTACCAAAACCATTAATGACCTTCAAGGTCAAATCAAAGAATATAAAGGCTCAATTACCTTAGGCGGTACTACACCCTCATATGATCTTGAAACTGAAATTGACAACACTTTTTCTATTGAGCATATAACAAAAGAAAAAATTCAAGAAACCGCCCAACAATTTATGGGTCAAATTGAACAAACCCCGCCCATTTTTTCAGCCCTTAAAAAAGATGGAAAGCGATTGTATGAATATGCACGTGAAGGTGTAAAGGTTGAAATCAAAAAAAGACAGATTACTATTAGTGAATTTGAAATTGTTCAAATAAACATGCCAATTATTGAATTTAGAGTAGTGTGCAGCAAAGGTACTTATATACGATCATTGGCACATGATTTTGGCAAAGCCTTAAATTCAGGTGCACATTTAACAGCTCTAAGAAGAACCAAAATAGGCGATTTCAACGTAAATAATGCGATAGACCCCGTAGCATTTGAACAAGCATTACTAGACAATATTGACATTTGACAACAAAAAATGAAGTTGCGTTTTCCGTTTATCGAAAAATTTAAATTTTTATACCAATTGCTAGTTATAGCATTATGAACCTGAATCGTAAGCATTTATCGTTTTTGATAACCTTTTTTTCGCTAGCCATTGTGGTGTTGGTGCTATTCAACATTCAATTAGGTAAGGTGGGCAGTGATGAAGATGAATACATTGTTGAGATGATGCTCGCTGAAGAAGACATTAAAGAACTTTTAAAGGAAAAAGAGTTGTTAGAACAAATGCAACAAAATGACCCGATTAAAAGTCATATTGCCATGAATGAAACGGCGAAATCAAGTATACAAGAACCAGAACCATTAAAAACTCTTGAAGAGTTGCAAGAAGAAGCCGCTCTTAATAACAATTCGAACACCTCTGATTTAATCGGTGATGAAGAGTATGCAGCCAAAGTGAAAGAATTGGCTAAAAAGCGCGAAGAAAAAAAACAGCTTTTAGGTGAAAAAGAAGCTTCAAAAGAAGCATTTACTAATACCTTGTCAGATAAAAGAACTTCAATTTCATATTCTTTAGTAGATAGACTACACTACCAACTGCCGCCACCAATTTATACCTGTTTAGAAGGAGGTAAAGTGGTTATCAATATTTTAGTCGATTCAAACGGAAATGTAATTGAGGCTAATTTAAATCAAAAAAGTTCGAGTACCAGTAATTGGTGTTTGGTAGAAAACGCAACTACTTATGCTCTAAAAGCTAAATTCAATTCTTCAAATATCAGCTCTCAAAAAGGAACCATCACCTACCTATTTCAGCAAAAGGCGCGTTAAATCTTCAAGAACACTTTGTCCTTTATCTTTGTTATACCAAACTTGAAGGTCTTGTTTGAATTCAGCTGTTAATTTACCGTGTTCTGCTTTATAAGCGTCTACTAATTTTGTTGCGGCCTCTGACCGTGGACCCCAATCGCCAGTGACTTCTTCTGAAGAATCATCAATAGCTATCAACTTCGGAATTGACATTCCGCCATTGGTTAAAAACCCATTCATCAATTCTATATGCTCATCGCGCAAAATAATCTTAAACCTGATGTTTGGGTTCAATTCTGCAATCTTATTCATAACTGGTAAAGACGGCGACGCATCGCCGCACCAACTTTCGGTAAGCACTAACCATGTGATCTTTTCACTAATGGTCTTGATTTTAGCGATAGCCTCATCGCTGAATTTTAAGGTTTTATCCCAACGTTTCATGCGTCGGTCATTCAATTGAGTGTAGTTTGTTAAAGCTTCCGTTTGCTCAGGGCCTGTTGATTTGCCTTTGTCCGCTAATTCAGTAACCAAAATTCTATATTGCGTATATGACATTGCCTTTGTCAATGCGCTTTTAATCAACTCCTTAATAGTTTTATTCATTTTAATAAACTTGAATACCTTTTGTAGTTTTTAAGTAATAAAACTTACATATCTTTAAAATTTAATCGGTATAAGAAATGAAAAAACACAAATGCGGTTGGTGTATAGGCGATGAACTCTATGAAGCCTATCATGATTTAGAATGGGGAGTACCCGTAAAAGATGATGACACCTTATTTGAATTCTTAATTCTTGAAACCTTTCAGGCCGGACTTAGTTGGATTACTGTTTTGAAAAAACGTGACAACTTCAGAAAGGCTTTTGACTATTTTGATTATCAAAAAATTGCCAAATACGATGAGGCAAAGATTCAGTCACTCTTAAAAAATGAGGGTATAATTCGAAATAAGTTAAAAGTTAGAGCTACCGTTTCAAATGCTTTGGCCTTTATTGAAATTCAAAAAGAATTCGGAAGTTTTAGTAACTATATTTGGGGGTATGTGGATGGAAAACCGATTAAAAATAAATTCAAAAACTATAAAGACGCACCAGCAAATACTGAACTCTCAGATGCCTTGAGTAAAGACCTAAAGAAGAGAGGTTTTAAGTTTGTAGGAAGTACCGTGGTCTATGCTCACATGCAAGCTACCGGTATGGTTAATGACCATGAGGTTGGGTGTTTTAGATATAATGAAGTATGAAGCTGGATGCTAGAAAAATAAAATCTGTGAAAATTAGAGTAAATCGTGTCCAAAATGAATAGAAAAGTAAATTTCATTATAATACTAAGTTTTTTGAGTGTTGGGTTTTTTTCTAATGCTCAAAACAAATATGAGCGAGAACACCGCATTCGAAAAGTGCAGTTTCCTGAAAAGGCGTTGGGGTACATTAGTGAGAAGCTTGAAGATGCCAAACGCATTCGTTTTTATAAAGAAACAGATAGCGCTAAAATCAGCTTTGAAGCCAAATTTAAAAAAGACCGTCTTTGGTATAGTGTTGAATTTGACCAAGAAGGTGTACTAGAAGATATTGAAATACTAATTAAACCCGTTGATATACCAGATGAAAGTTTTGCTCGAATCGAGGCCTACCTTAGCGCTGCGTTTAGCAAGTATCGCATTCGAAAATTACAGCAACAATATCCCATAAGTAAAGATGAAAAAATTGAAACAACGGTCAAGAATGCTTTTCAAAATCTGATGTTACCTTCAATTAATTATGAACTTATTGTTGACGGTAAAAAAAGCAGTGCTTTTGAACAGTTTGAAATTTTATTCGATTCTGAAGGGCAATTCAAATCTATTCGAAAATCGCTACCACCCAATTATGACCACGTCTTGTATTAGGTTATTCATTTATTTGTCACTCTTTTGGTATGGCACTTTGCTTTTTGGTCAAGACAACTTTACCGGATTGATTCAACCTAAAATTGCTCTAAATTATAAGTTAAGCGAGAATTACAAACATAATTTTTCAGTAGCCCAACGAAACTATTTCTTTAGAAATGAAACATATGGTATTCGTATAAGACAGCTAGATGTGGTTCACTTTTCTAATTTAAGAGTAGCCAACAATCAAAGTATTGCATTCGGAATTCAATATCGCTTTCGAACAATTTTTGAGGATACTAAATTCAATGAATTACGTTTTACACAGCAATATAATGTAACCCACAAACCTAGAAATATTCGATATGGGCATCGCCTTCGAGCACAACAGCGAATTACTACACAACAAACAGTGCATCGATTCAGATATCGTTTTGCAATTGATTTTCCTTTAAAAGGAGAACAGATAGATATTGGCGAACCTTATTTTGTGACCAACACCGAATTTTTACTCAGCATCGCCGAAAATAAACTGCCGCAGTATGACCAGCGCATTGCTGCAAATGTTGGATGGTTAATCACATCAAAAACAAAGTTGCAAGCGGGTATACAATATCGAATTGAAGACTTCACTCATCAAACCCGTTTCGAATTTTTCATACACACTAATTTAATACTTTCATTATAAGTACTTTACAAATTCAGAGCGTGCAATTTCTTTCGCGCCTAGACTGGCCAAATGATTGGTATACAATTGGCAATCAATTAATTTGTATGCTTTTGATTCTAGTTCTTTCGCCATTTTTATAAAGGCAAACTTTGAGGCATTACTAACCTTACTATACATGCTTTCACCGCAAAAAATAAGACCTAGATCAATACCGTAGAGTCCCCCAACTAGTGTGTCATTTTCCCATACTTCATAGGAGGTGGCATAGCCCATTTCATGCAATTTTAAATACGCTTTTTTCATATCATTGGTAATCCAGGTACCTTGTTGCCCCTCTCTTTTTATTCCAGCACATTCGGTAATTACCTTTTCAAAGCAAGTGTTTTTTGTTAGTGTGAACTTATTGCTGTTCAGTACTTTTCGCATGCTTTTAGAAATCTTAATTTCACTTGGAAACAAAACCATTCTGGGATCCGGACTCCACCATAAAATCAAAGAATCTTCGTTGAACCACGGAAAAATTCCACTTTTATAGGCCAATAATAAGCGTTCTGAAGATAGATCGCCACCAGCGGCAAGTAAGCCTTCTGCATTCGCATTTTCAACGTGAGGAAATTGTAACCGTTCATCAAGAAAAATCATAGAATACTTGTTCTCTTTTTTCAAGTAGGTATCTTTTTATTAAAGATATTCAAAAGGTCATAAAACAGAAAGACCTAGACTGCTTTAAAACAGAATAGGTCTCAAATATATTCTTAATTTGATGCCTTAATAATTAAAAAGGCAGGTCGTCGTGCTCCTTTTCGTTAAGGGTTTCAACTGGCTCAAATGCCTCTGCCGGAGGTGCCGGTGGAATACCTGCTTCAGCTGGGGGAGCAGTTTGTAAACTTTCAATACGCCAACCCTGAATAGAATTAAAATATTTGACTTCACCCTGAGGGTTTGTCCATTCACGACCTCTAAGATTGATGCTAATTTTTACATCTTGACCCACTGCATAATTATTTAGTAAATCAGATTTATCTTGTACAAACTCAACCATTAAATGTTGCGGATATTGTTCTTCTGTAGTGACAACAAGCTCTCTTTTTCTAAACCCATTACTTCCAAAAGTTTGGGTTTCGCCTATCAATTTGATTTTTCCTTGAATTTCCATGATTATGAATTATATGTGAACTAATTATTAAAAATTAAATGTAATGGTAAAGAAGTAATTCGCCTAACATAAACGAAACAAGTTATCAAAGTTTATTAATTTTTTTAGGATTACTTAAAAAAGACCAAAAACATCATAAAAAAACTGGTTTATCTTGGTACTACAAATTGCTTTATATTTGATAGTACAGAAAAAGCGGATGAATTTCAATCCTAAAAACAAGGTTTCTAACGTAGTTTTATCCATATCGGCATTCATTATTGTGAGCCTTATTCTATGGAACACCAATAGTTTCTTCAAAAAATTCAAAGAAGAAGAACGTAATAAAATGGAAATCTGGGCCGCCGCTCAATCAGCATTACTAGAGGCTTCACTTGATGAAGATCCTGGCGAACTTCCGTTGAAGGTATTTCAAAATAATACGTCGACCCCAATGATTGTAGTCAATAGAGATGGCCATATTAAAACGAATAATATTGCTAAAGAGTTAGCCCAAGACTCTCTGTTTATTCAGAAGAAAATTAAACAATTCGAAAGTGAGAATGCACCCATTTTACTACAATATAATGGTGATCACCTAGAAACTTTATACTACGGTAATTCAGACGTATTAAATAAACTGAAATATTACCCAATTGCCTTATTGCTCATCATTTTTCTGTTTGCAGCCGTTATTTTCTTTTTCTTCAAAACCAATAAAGCCTCTGAACAAAATAAATTATGGGCGGGTATGGCCAAAGAGACGGCCCATCAAATTGGCACCCCTTTATCATCGCTTTTAGGATGGAATGAATTGCTAAAAGCAGAAAATATAAACCCAGAAATTACTTTAGAAATAGAGAAAGACATTGCAAGATTAGAAACCATAACAGAACGTTTTTCTAAAATTGGGTCTTTACCCAAATTAGATGAACATGATATCGTGAGTGAAACCAAAGAAGCATACGATTATTTGAAACTAAGAAGTTCTAAATTGATTAATTTTTCATTCGATTCTAAAGTTGAAAGTACAAAGGTTCTGCTGAATCATTCGCTTTATCATTGGACGATTGAAAACCTTGTCAAAAACGGAATTGACGCCATGAAGGGAAGGGGAAATATTGGAATTCAAATTTTAGTCGATGGTAATTATGTCAATATTTTGATTGCCGATACCGGAAGCGGAATTTCTAAAAGTGACTTTAAAAACATTTTTAACCCAGGGGTAACCTCAAAAAAAAGAGGCTGGGGGCTTGGCCTTTCATTAGTAAAAAGAATTGTTGAAGAATATCATAAAGGAAAAATTAAAGTACTTTCATCAAGCAAAGAAGGTACAATAATGCAAATATCATTGAAAGTAAACGCTTAGCTATGGCAACTGAGAAACTTGTGGTACTAAAAGACGTAGAATTGACAACCAACTGTCCGGAATGTTTTAATAAATCATTACGCCTCGCTTTTTACCAAAAACACGAATTTAGCAAACTCTTTCATCGAACTACCAATCAAGTAACCAACCAAATAACGTGCAATAAATGTAATTCAGATATCTATCCAGGAATTTGGACAGATGATATAGATCGCCTTTTTGACTATTATCAAAAAATGGTAGCGCCCGAAAAGAAATCTTTAAAATTTACAGGCTTATTCTATATTCTTATTTTGGTAGTATTAGCAGTTCTTACCGCGGTAGGATTCTATCTGTATACAGAAGGAATTATTCAATTTTAGAACGAATTTTTTTAGCCGTAGTTTCGAACTCTTCTTGAGATATTGACACCTTGTTTAAGAAGGTGGCATCTTTCATTGAATGAAGCGGAATCAAATGTACATGAACATGGGGTACTTCAAGACCAATTACGGTCATGCCTACTCTTTTACAATCAATAGCTGCTTCAATGCCCAAAGCTACTTTTCTGGCAAAAGACATAAGTCCGGTATAAGTGTCTTTATCTAAGTCGGTAATTTTATCAACCTCTTTTTTGGGTATACATAAAGTATGCCCAACGGCATTAGGATTAATATCTAAAAACGCAAAAAAGTTTTCATTCTCTGCTATTTTGTAG
>CAZKQM010000028.1:0-33150 GCA_964554895.1 uncultured Maribacter sp.
ACCTCCAAAACTCATGGCATTCAAGCCACAAAAGTTTCCCGCTAATAAAAGGACGGCGCAGCGATAGCGGTACGCGAGCATAATCGCGGAGGGGTATGTAAAAATACCTATTCCCTACTCCTTCGGTTTCAAAGTCAGATACTCAATACCCAATTGCTCGAACTAAGAATCATATTTTGTTTCATCAAAATAGAACTTCTCTAATTCTGCTATGAATTCGCCTGGTTTATCTAAAATTATAAAAAGCATTGATTTTAGTCACTAACAATTTAGTTTATAGCGTTTTAGAATAATATATTTGTTTTAGCGTTGTATAAACTAAAGCCCAAATCCGTTGCTATGTCCCTCAACACAAAAAGTCTAAATCGTTTCCTTTTTTTTATTTGTCTTTTCAGCATGCTCTTTTTAGCTTGTAAATCAGATGAAGGTTTTCTCGAACCTGAAATTGCCGTTGAAGAATCAGAAAACACCGATGAAGAAATGGAACGTGATAATGATGGTTTACCTGATAACTTAGATCCTAATCCGGATAATTCTGATAGTGATGGCGATGGTATTCCTGATGGTTCAGATGCTGACCCTGATGGCGATGGCACCAATGATAATGGTGGCGATGTTGATAATGACGGCATTAATGATGATTCTGATGTAGACGAAACTGAAGGCGAAGATGTCAATGATGACGGTATTGATGATGAGGCGCAAGACCCTACCGATAATGACAATGATGGTCAGCCAGATTCTATGGACCCTGACGATACTAATTCTGATACCGATGGCGATGGTATTCCTGACGGAATGGATGTAGATGCTGATGGCGATGAAACAGAGGACAATGGAACCGATGAAGATGAAGACGGAATTAATGATAACAGTGATGTCGATCAAACGGAAGGCGAAGATACCAATGATGATGGCATCGATGATTCTGAATTAGACCCTACTGATAATGATGATGACGGTATGCCTGATACCATGGATCCTGACCCAAACGATGCGGATAGCGATGATGATGGTATTTCTGACGGAGACGATGTAGACGTTGATGGCGATGGCACTAATGATAATGGTACCGATGAAGACGGCGATGGCGTTAATGACAATGCAGAGAATGATAACCCAACGCCTCCCGTAGGCGGTGTAATTGCTTTTACTCAAAGAGGGCCCGTCGGTGGCGGTTATCCCAATGTCGTTTCTTGGGATCCCAATGTACCAGGTAAAATATACTATGGTTCTGACATTGGTGGCACCGGATTTTCTACCAACTATGGTAAAGATTTTCAATCTGCTGCTCGAGGTTTGGGCTATGAACAATCACATGAAAAAATTGCGGCACTAAACGCTATTGATATCAATGGGTCAACCGTAATTGTTGGCGGTACTGGTTTTAAAGGAATTGGTGGCGAAGTAATTTCCTCTACCAATGGTGGTATGAGTTGGACGCATGACTCTTCTGATATTTCGTTTTCTGCACAAAATAGTAATGCCCCACTTCCAACGGGCAGACCTCGATCTACAGACCCGAGTTTAATTCAGTGGGTAGGTGGCAGCACTTGGGTGGCCGGAACCTACAAAGATGGTGTTTGGATTTCTACAGATAACAAATCAAACTGGAGTCGATTAAATGTTTTTAATGGCGATGTGCATGTTCGCGCTATGGCCATGTCTCCTGACGATCCCAATACGGTTTATGTAGGTCTATGGGGAGATGCTTCTTCTATAGAGAATAAAGGCTTATGGGCGATTAGTAATTTAGATGGTTCTCCTTCCGCAACAAAAGTTGATGGCATTCCTGACGTGGTAGAATCTATGGTGGTTCTTGGCAATCGCATGTATATTGCTTGCGGTAGCTTTGGTGTACGCAGATATGTACCTTCTAACGGTAATCTGAGTGATATTACGGGTCCAATAGGTACTGATAAAATGTCGACAACCGTGCATGGCGTAGCAAGATTATGGAATACAGACCGCATAGTTCTCGGTACTGCCGAAGGCGAAGGCGATATTTGGATGTCAGATGATAGTGGTACCACATGGACGAATACGACCGATTCAGGAGTCGCCATAAACGCTTGGGGAAGTAATGATGACCTTATTGTTTTTCAAACCCATGGAAATTGGGCCTTAGGGAGAGAAAAATGCGACATCGCCGCAGTGCAGGTTTCGCCTCATGATCCAGATGCTTGGGTGGTTTGTTCCACCTCCGCGATTTGGACTACTGATGATGCTGGCGCTACGTGGCGACCTGGCAATGGTTTTCAAATACTCTCTTTTAGAGATGTAGCCGTAAGTGAAACGGGCACAATTGCTGCCGGAAACGTAGATCACGATGTGGTCTTATCAACCAATGGCGGCTTGAACTTTAAAGCGGCAGGTTTAGGTGGGGTAACGGTAGGTCACGCACTCACATTTTCTCCTGACGGTTCTGAATTGGCCTTAGGCAATGGCGAACGTGATAACAATATTGAAGGCGGAAAATTAGCGATTATTGGTTCGCCCAACACCCCTTCATCGCCCTCAGTTAGTGAATTGAATAATCCTGCGGCGCCAAAGCGCATTGTTGGTTTGGCATGGATTGGTTTAGCTAACGGCGCCGAACGTCTGATTGCCGCTATTGATGATGGCGGTGTGCGAAGCATAGACCGTACCAATGGTAACTGGGGTTCGTGGAGCACACGATCTACAGCATTTATGGGGTCTCAAGATAATGGACGCTTACGTTGTTCAGTTGAATCTAACGGAGGTGCTACCATTTTTATCTATGACCGCCAAACAGGAGTTTGGCGCAGTTCAGACTATGGCGAAACTTGGTCACAAATCTTAAATGCCCCGGCTGGCGAAGACCAAGGCTATTTAGCCTATGATAGAGATAATGACCGTTTGTATATTTCTGCACCAAGTCAAGTGCTTCGTATTGATAATGCTTCGACTTCAAGTAACACCACAAATTTGTCTGTACCCACCAATAACCCACGTGCCATGGCTATAGACCCTTATGGTCGACTTTTGGTATTTGCAGAACCCCAAAATGTAAGTAACTCTGATACGGCCTTATACAGAAACCAAAACCCAGAAAGCAATCAAAACACTTGGACAGATATTGCTGACAACACCATAAAAAGTGTAGTACCGCCCATTACCGATATCGCTGCGACCGCAGAATATATTGTTTTAGTTACCGCAGGCAAGGGCATACTGAATTCTGAAAATGATGCGCCTTAATACCTAAACATTTAGTTCATAAGGTACAGCATTGTTAATAACTCTCTTACACTACCCCAACTTTTTTATTTTCAAAGGGGTACTAATTTCCTACATTTACCGCTTTGTAAAAAAGGAACTAAAAAGTTGCTGTTCTGGGTGTTATGCACCTGATAAAGCAAGTTTTTGTTTTCTTATAAGACGCTACCTGCAAGCTGAAAAGCCAACGCACAGTCAAGCACATTTCATTTTTTTTCGTGCCTCAAAAAATAAAAAGAGCTTGCCTTTCCCCAACACTACCCGAGGAAAGTTTATTAACTAGATTCGAATTAATTTGACTTTATTCTTTTCAAAAATATTAACTTTGTGGGTTAATAAATTCGTATTTTAGGAAAAACCAAAAAAGACCATAGAAAATAATAATGAACGGACGAAAAACAATAGATTTAATTGGTTTAAACAAAGCCATTTCTACTGCTTCGAAAGACAAGAAGCTGTCCGAAAGTAAATCTATTGTCTTGAACCAAGCAGAAGAGTTTGACATAGATGCAGTTTATTTTAATACCGATGAAAACGACAATAGTTTTCCTGCTATATTTTTAAAAAAAATAAACTCATTCGATACAGATTCATTAAAAGAAATTGCAGACACTCACAAAAAAGCTTGGAACTTCAAAAAAGTACTATTTCTATACGTTTACTCTGAAACAGAAATTCGTATTTATAACTGTTCTGAAAAACCTATTATCATCACTAAAGATGATTTTGATTATAATAAAGAATTACAGAACATTGAAATAAAGTCTTATAAATTTTCTGACAAAGAACAAATTCAGGAGCTTAATCAACTTTTTTCAACTATTGCAATTGATACGGGAATTATCTGGACTTTAGAAGAAGCTCAATTTATTAGAAATAAAATAAACTTACAACGTAGAGTAGATAAGTATTTAGTAGATAGTTTAGTTAACACAGCTAAACAACTGGAACAACAAGGACTTGAAATTAATTTTATTCATAAAATTATTCTTCGTTCTTTGTTTCTGTTATATTTAGAAGATAGAGAAGCTACAGATGAGAAATTTTATTCTAAAATTAGAAAGGGAGCAAAATCCTATTTTGACATTCTGAATGATGTAAACTCTACTTATGATTTATTCGATAAATTAGAAGAACATTTCAATGGTAACGTTTTTACTTTAGAAGATGGAGAAAACATATCTACCAATCAACTTCAATTAATTAAAAAATGTTTTATTAGTGGTAATGATAATACACCACAAATAAATCTATTTGAGGATTGGAGGCTATTTGATTTTAGTATTATACAAATAGAATTGCTAAGTGAAATCTATGAAAACTTTTTATTTAAAACTGACCCTGAATTAAAGAAAAAAACAGGAACATATTACACACCACCTTCTTTGGTTGAATTTATTTTAAATGAAAAACTACCTATTAATAAAGGAGAAACAAATTATGATATAAAGATTTTAGACCCTTCCTGTGGCTCTGGAATTTTTTTAGTGGAAAGCTTTAAACGATTAGTAAAGCGTTATGAGAATTCTCATAATGAAAAACTAACCGACTTTAATAAATTAAAAAAACTACTTACAGATAATATTTTTGGAATTGAATTACATCCGCAAGCGATTAAAGTCGCTGCGTTTAGTTTATACTTAGCTTTAGTTGATAATCTAAACCCAAAAAATATTTGGCAAAATAAAAATCATAGCTTACCAAATCTTATTAATAATCCAGACGATAAATCATTAAAAGTACAAGGAGCAAATTTATTCTGTAGAGATACTATTACTGAAAATAAAGAAATAGAAAATATAGAATTTAATCTTGTAGTCGGAAATCCACCGTTTGGAACTACTGGTTTACTTGAATCGGTAAAAAACTATTGCAAACAATTTGATTTTGCTAAAGAAATGGTTTTACCGTTTTTACATAAATCAACAAAGTTTGCACCAAACGGAGAAATAGCTCTAATATTTAACACCAAAGTTTTAACTAACACAGGAGGAACTTATCAAAACTTTAGAAAATGGCTATTTAATGATTGCTATGTAGATAAAGTATATAATTTTTCTATACTTCGTAATGCAAAGAAAAATTTTGGCGGCCAATTATTTGGAGATGCAACAGGACCTATAAGTATTGTATTTTACCAAAAGGAACAACCAGCAAACCCTTCTGACACAATAACTTATTATGCCCCAAAAACTTACATCAAATCAAATATAATTGAAGGTTTAAATATAGATTTTTCAGATTTAAAACATTTACCAAGAGAGGAATGTCAAAAAACCCACACTAAAATATGGAAAATAGCGATGTGGGGAAGAATGAATGATTGGGAATTAATCAAAAAATTAAATAACACTATAGTATCAATTAAAGATTTTTTCAATAAAGAGAATATTGATTATGGTGTAGGATTTGAACTTAGCAATCCAGCGGATAAAACAAATTATGAAATTAGAACATTACCTATCCATACACCTAAGAACATTATAAAATACTACACACCAAAACCAAATAAAAGGATAGATACAGATAAGTTTCGAAGATTAGGAAAATTAAATGCTTACCAAAAAGAACATATCTTATTAAATGAAGGCGTAAAAGTCGCTAATGACAATCTAACTTTGCTAGCCTCTTTTGTTGACTACAAAAGTGCTTATTCAAAAGGGATTGTAGGAATTTATTCAAAGGATGACAATGTTGATTTATTAAAATTATTAACTGTCTATTTCAATTCTGATTTCATACGATACTTTTCTTTTTTAACAACATCTAGTTGGGGAATAGAAAGAGATGTTGTCAAATATAAAGAATTGTTCGAAGCCCCCTTTTTGTTAGATAATTTAAATAAAAAAACCAGAAATCAGATAGTAAAACTATTTGACAACAAGCTTTACGACAAAGAATTTTATTTAGTTAATAAAACAATTGAAGACGAATTAAATCAAATTATTTTAAGTGATTTATCAGAATATGACCGATTTACTATTCAACATTTGCTAAATAATATTGATTTATTCCATAAACAAGAAAAATCAAAAGCATTATTTCCCGCACTTCAAGAGCAAGTAAAAATATTTAGCACATTAATTTCTAATGAATTAAATAATTTTCTTGACGGACAAGATTTATTTGCAAATACTACAGTTTTTAATTCTATCAATAGATTTAGTCCTTTAATGATGATTAAAGTTTCTTTTAATGAAAAGAAAAGCGAAACTTTTCAATCAGAAGAATTTATTGATGATGAATTAAAAAAACTCGATAAATACTTATGGGAAGAAAAAGCCACCAATATTTATTTTAGAAAAAAACTTAACTATAAATCAGGGAACAATATTTATATCATTAGACCAAATCAAAGAAGATTCTGGTCGCATTCAATGGCATTAGAAGATGCTTCTGAATTAATTCTTGAAATTTTAAACGAGAATTAATTATGGCGTTAAATACGAATATTCACGAAAAATTCAAAAAGGCATTTGAGTTTAAATGTTTCAATCTAATTATAGATGCTTATCAGGTAACGATAAATGAAAAAATAATCCAATTAGATTGGAATGAAAATGATATCTCACAAGAACTGTGTGAAAAATTAGATTGCAATCCTAAAAGGCTGAAATGGTCTATATCTGCAACTAGAGAATTTCATTTATCAACTACAACAAATAAAAAGAAAGGATTTGCTGATAAATTACCAAGAGTGGATTTAAGAATGTCTAGTATAACTTCAAAACTAGAATTTAAGTATTTTTTTGAAGCTAAACGATTAAAAGAAAATGATTCCGGACTTAAAAGAAGTTATATAGATGATGGTATGGACAGGTTTACTTCAAAAAAATATCCATCTGGTTGTATGTTAGGCTTCTTACTTCAAGGTAATGTGAACAAAACTGTAAAAGGAATTAATAAATTGCTAATTAAAGACAAAAGAAACACTCAAACTCTGAATTCGAAAAAGAATGATTTGCATAAAGATTATTTTGAATCCAGTCATATTGAAATTGGAGTTCTAAAACATTTGATATTTGACTTTACCAATATGTCTAATTAGGAATATTGCCAACGCTGAAAGCCATACACATTTGCAATTCGCACCAGCCGACACACAAACCCAAAATTGCAAAAGAGTATGTCTTTGCCAACGCTAACAAGTTTACGGAAGAAAAGCCAGCAGGTAACAACGTGTATAAAACATAGCTATTATAGGCTTTCCGAGAGGTTTTTGTATATTTACAAAGTACGCCAAATTTTTAATTTGGTTATCTTTAAAAAAAGAAAGTTAAACATAAAAATTAAAAATTCGGCTCGTGTTTAACCGAAAAGTTAGTGCGTAAAAATCCGCTACTTTTTATATACAAGACCGTTACCCACAATATGAAAAAACCAATGTTGACATATATAATAATTGGAATAGTTTCAATCGTAGGAATTGGAATTCTAATCAGTTGTAATAACAAACCGAAAAAAGAAACTACTGAAAAAATAGAGCAAACGGAAAAAACTACTGAACAGAATCCTTATATGGATATGCGAAAAATGGCATTGACCGTTACAGCTGAACAACTTGGGTTTCAAATCCCAGGAGACTCGATAGAAGTTTACGGAATTGTATCTGATTTGGATATGGGTGGCGGAACTGCAACTGTGGTTACATATTTGACTGGAGATGCAAGTATTTATTTAAGTTCTGGTGGTGGATTTATTGGAGCTGGACAACACGAAAGTGTTCAAAAAGTAACTAAAGAATTTGTAGAAAACGGACATTTGATTTCTTTCAAGGGGAAAAAATTTGAGAATCCTGATTTACCTACAAACGGAAATGCGAATTTTTACTTTTTGTCAAATATGGGACAAACCCGAATTACGGAAAGTATCTCAAAACTGGAAAGTGGAGAATCGGAATTTTCCAAAATGTTCACTGATTTGAATAATGTAATGACAGAAATACGATTGAAAAGTGAACCATAAATACTGTGGGTAACAGCGTGTATAAAACATAGCTAAAATGGGCTTTTCAAGAGGTTTTTGCATATTTACAAAGAACGCTAAATTTTTATATTCATAATAATGAAGAATTAAACTGAGAAAAACTGTTACTTCGTTAATTGATTCCAGAAAGCACAAAACATTTTTTAGGGGAGTTATGTCAAACAAACCATCAAACACAAAACTTTATTCCCAAATTGTAGATTTATTACAATCTGCAAGAAACAAGGTAGTTCGCACTGTTAACAAAACAATGGTTCTCACGTATTTCGAAATAGGCAGAATGTTAGTCTAGAAAGAGCAGGGTGGTAAAAGAGAGGGCGGAATACGGCAAAGAGGTTCTGAAAGAGCTTTCAAAAGTGCTAACCAAAGAATTCGGCAAAGGTTTTTCTGTTACCAACCTGCAACAAATCAGGAATTTCTTTCTGGTTTATGAAAAACAGCAGACGCTGTCTGTTAATTCTAACCAAAAACAGCAGACACCGTCTGCTGAATTCAATCTAAGCTGGTCGCACTACCTAAAATTAATGCGAATTGATGATGAAAACGAACGGAGTTTTTATGAAATAGAATCGTTTAAAAACAACTGGAGTGTAAGAGAATTGCAACGTCAATTTGATTCAGCATTATTTACAAGGCTGGCCTTAAGTAGAAACAAAGACAAGACAAAAGAACTTTCAGAAAAAGGACTCATTTTTGAGAAACCAAAAGATGTGATAAAAGACCCTTATATTCTTGAGTTCATTGGCCTTCAAGAGCATACAGAATATTCAGAAAGTGAATTAGAGCAAGAGATAATTGATAAGCTTGAGCATTTTTTGCTAGAGCTTGGAAACGGATTTACTTTTGTTTCAAGACAAAAAAGAATCACATTTGATGAGATGCATTTTAGAATTGACTTGGTGTTTTACAACAGATTATTGAAATGTTTCGTTCTTATCGATTTAAAAATCGGAGAAATAAAACATCAAGACCTCGGACAAATGCAGATGTATGTAAATTATTATGATCGAGAAATAAGATTAGAAGAAGAAAACAAAACAATCGGAATAGTTTTATGTAGAGATAAAAGTGAATCTCTTGTTGAATATACCTTGCCTGAAAATAACGAACAGATTTTCGCAAGTAAATATAAAACAGTACTTCCGAGTAAGGAAGAGCTAAAATCACTAATAGCTGAACGAAATAGCCAACCCTAGACTACTTTTCAACGCCAACTGAAAATCACAATTATCAACAAGTCCCTCAAAAAACTGTTAACTTTTTATGTCAAAAAAGTGTTATTTAGTATAGCACAATTATAACTTTAGTATAATTTTGTGTCTTTCTTAATTCATTCAACTCAGGCACTAAATGATTCACTTTTTCGGCGACCTAGCCACCAAAGTTTTTGCAGTTCAAACTAAAGAAGTTTTCTCTCAAGAAAACATAGACAAACTAACATGGTTATTTGGTAATCAGGCAAAAATAAACGCGGCGTCTTTAGACGCTTTTTTTATTGGTCCGCGTGCCGCTATGATTACGCCTTGGAGTACTAATGCCACCGAAATTACCCAAAATATGGGCATTTCAGGAATTGTACGTATTGAAGAGTTTAAAACTGTCTCTGAAGATTTTACGGACTTTGACCCCATGATTTCAGAAAAGTATGAAAAACTAGATCAGGAAATCTATACGATTGACATAGCACCTGAATCTATTTTACCCATTGATGACATTGCCGCCTATAACCAAAAAGAAGGCTTGGCATTGAGTGATGAAGAAGTAGATTACCTCAATGGGTTATCAGAAAAAATGGGTCGTAAATTAACAGACTCTGAAGTCTTTGGTTTTAGTCAGGTAAATTCAGAACATTGCCGACATAAAATCTTCAATGGCACTTTTGTAATTGACGGTCAAGAAATGCCTACTTCGCTGTTCAAATTGATTAAAGAAACCTCAAAGCAAAATCCGAATGATATTGTTTCGGCATATAAAGATAATGTGGCTTTTATAAAAGGTCCGAAAGCCATTCAATTTGCTCCAAAAACAGCAGACAAACCTGATTTTTATCATGAAGAAGAATTTGAATCGGTTATTTCCTTAAAAGCAGAGACACATAATTTCCCCACTACGGTGGAACCTTTTAACGGAGCAGCGACAGGTTCTGGGGGAGAAATACGAGATCGTTTAGCAGGCGGAAAAGGTTCACTACCCTTAGCAGGAACAGCAGTCTACATGACTGCTTATTCTAGATTAGAAGAAGACAAAAGAAAATGGGAAAAAGGAATGCCAGCACGCCAGTGGCTCTACCAAACCCCCATGGATATTCTCATAAAAGCATCAAACGGAGCTTCTGATTTTGGCAACAAATTCGGCCAACCCTTGATTACAGGTTCGGTGTTGACTTTTGAACATGCTGAAAATTTAAGATACCTTGGCTATGACAAAGTCATCATGCAAGCGGGTGGTATTGGTTATGGCAAAGCAGAGCAGGCCTTAAAAGATACGCCGCAAACAGGAGATAAAATAGTGATTCTCGGTGGGGACAATTACCGCATTGGCATGGGCGGTGCTGCGGTTTCAAGCGCAGATACCGGAGAATTTAGTTCTGCTATTGAATTGAATGCCGTACAACGTTCAAATCCTGAAATGCAAAAACGAGCTGCGAATGCCATTCGTGGTATGGTAGAAAGTGATGTGAATTCGATTGTTTCTATTCATGACCATGGTGCTGGTGGCCACCTCAACTGTCTTTCTGAACTAGTAGAAGAAACTGGCGGAAAAATAGATTTAGATAAACTGCCAATCGGAGACCCTACCCTATCTGCCAAAGAAATTATTGGCAATGAATCACAAGAACGCATGGGCCTCGTGATCGGTAAGGATGATGCTGCTTTGCTGGGCAGAATTGCCGAACGTGAACGTTCGCCCATGTATGAAGTGGGCGATGTCACAAACGATGACCGCTTTACCTTCGAATCAAAAACAACAGGCGAAAAGCCTATGGATGTCAACCTTTCTGATATTTTCGGTAGTTCGCCTAAAACCATATTGACAGATTCTACAGTTGAAAGAAACTATAGAAACGCAGACTATTCTTTAGAGTTTTTCCATGACTATTTAGAACAAGTTTTACAGTTAGAGGCGGTCGCTTGCAAAGATTGGCTGACCAACAAGGTTGACCGTTGCGTAGGGGGTCGTGTGGCCAAGCAACAATGTGCTGGTCCGCTACAATTACCATTGAATAATGTGGGCGTGATGGCATTGGACTTTAAAGGAAAAGAAGGCGTCGCCACGAGTATCGGCCATTCCCCTATTTCAGGATTGATTGACCCATCCGCCGGAAGTAAAAATAGTATCGCCGAAGCCTTAACCAATATCATCTGGGCACCGTTGAAAGACGGATTGAAATCAGTGTCGCTTTCTGCCAATTGGATGTGGCCATGCAAGAATGAAGGCGAAGATGCTAGACTCTATGAAGCTGTTAAAGCCATTTCGGAGTTTTCAATTGAACTGGGTATAAACGTCCCTACGGGAAAAGATTCCCTTTCAATGAAACAGAAGTATAAAGATAGCGAAGTTATTAGTCCGGGTACGGTAGTGATTTCAGCGGCTGCAAACTGTACTAATATTGCCAACGTAGTAGAACCAGTCTTGCAAAAAGACAGCGGTGTTATCTACTACATTAATCTTTCAAGAGATGGGTATAAATTAGGTGGCTCTTCTTTCGGTCAAGTCTTAAATGCTGTTGGAAATGAAGCCCCAACTATTAAAGATGCTGCATATTTCAAAAGCGTTTTTAATTCAATTCAAACTTTAATTAAAAACAAGCAAATAGCTGGCGGACATGATGTTGCGTCAGGTGGATTAATTACTACGCTGCTAGAATTATGTTTCGCAGACACCGATTTAGGAGCGGAATTAGATTTGACCAGTTTAGGCGAAACCGATACCATGAAACTTCTGTTTTCTGAAAATGCTGGCATCGTTTTTCAAGCTAAAGACCCATCTGTAGCACAACTTTTATCCAAAGAAAATATTGACTTCAAAAAGATTGGAAAAGTAGTTTCAGAACCCAAATTGACTATTAAAAATGGTGGTATGGAAATGGGACTTAATATCACATCCTTAAGAGATACCTGGTTCAAAACTTCCTATTTACTAGACAACAAACAAACGGCAAACGGTCTGGCAAAAGAGCGATATGAAAATTATAAAAGGCAGCCTTTAAAGTATGTTTTTCCAAAGACATTTACTGGTCAACTGTCAGGTCGAGCGGAGTCGAGACCCGGTTCGTTAGACATCTCGACTCCGCTCGATGTGACAGAAGGAGAAAGGAGACCCAAAGCTGCAATATTACGAGAAAAAGGCAGTAACTCAGAACGTGAAATGGCAAATGCTATGTTTTTAGCAGGTTTTGATGTGAAAGATGTGCACATGACGGATTTAATTTCCGGCAGGGAAACACTAGAAGACATTCAATTCTTAGGAGCGGTAGGAGGATTCTCAAATTCCGATGTTTTAGGAAGTGCGAAAGGATGGGCAGGCGCTATCAAATACAACGAAAAAGCAAACGCGGTTATCAAAAAATTCTTTGCCAGAGAAGACACCTTATCTATAGGTATCTGTAATGGCTGTCAATTGTTTATGGAATTAGACCTTATTAATCCGGAGCATGAAACTCATGGAAAGATGACCTATAATGATTCTGGTAAGCATGAGAGTAATTTTACATCTGTAAAGGTTCAGAAAAATAATTCAGTAATGCTTTCAAGTCTAGCGGGTACAACCCTCGGTGTTTGGATTTCACACGGAGAAGGTAAGTTCAGTCTACCACAAGCTGAGGAAAACTATGATATTGTTGCGAAGTATGGATATGAGGGGTATCCAGCAAATCCGAACGGAAGTGATTTTAATACCGCTATGCTCTGCGACAAAACAGGAAGACATTTAGTTACCATGCCACATATTGAACGCTCTACCTTCCCGTGGAACTGGGCGCACTACCCTGCCGATAGAAACGATGAAGTTTCGCCTTGGCTGGAAGCCTTTGTGAATGCGAGGGAGTGGGTGGAGGAAAATAGTGAGCACTAAGCAGTTGCAGTTGGCAATTCTTAAATTCAATCAATCGTGCCAATTAATGTTCATTTAGATGTGAGCACAAAAATTATACTTCCTAAATTTTCCCTATTTTGCAATCACATAACAGATACTCCGTATGCAAAACGTTACCCGTCTTTTCGATTTCGCCCAATATTCCCTTGAAAAATATAACCTCCCCAACTGTTTAGTTGATAAAAAAGATGGAGAGTGGGTGCCCGTATCATCACAAGAATATGTAGACAAAGCAAATGCTATCAGCCGTGGACTATTACGATTAGGCGTCAAAGCAAATGATAAGATTGCATTAATTTCAATGACCAATCGCTCAGAATGGAATGTTATGGATACCGGCATTTTGCAATTAGGCGCTCAAAATGTACCCATTTATCCGACCATTTCTGAGGAAGATTATGCCTACGTGCTCAATCATTCAGAATCGACTTACTGTTTTGTTTCCTGTTCTGAAGTTTTGGCTAAAGTAAAAGCGGTGCAGGACCAAGTACCAAGTTTAAAAGAAGTCTATTCTTTTGACCAACTTGACGATTGTAAAAACTGGAATGAAGTTTTAAAATTGGGAGCAGACACCTCAAATCAAGATGTTGTTGAAGATAGAAAAGCTACCGTAAAAGGAGAAGATTTAGCGACTCTTATTTATACCTCTGGAACAACCGGAAGGCCAAAAGGCGTTATGCTTTCACATAGCAATGTAGTTTCAAATGCCATGGCAAGTTCAGAACGCTTACCACTCGATAAAGGCAATTCGAGATGTTTGAGTTTTCTGCCCGTGTGTCATGTGTACGAGCGCATGATGATTTATTTGTATTTGTACAATGGGGTCAGTATTCACTACGCCGAGGCAATGGATAAAATTAGTGACAACCTCAAAGAGACCAAACCGCATGTAATGACTGCCGTACCGAGATTACTTGAAAAAGTGTTTGATGGTATTTTGGCAAAAGGAGGTGCCTTAACAGGAATCAAAAAGAAACTCTTCTTCTGGGCAGTAGATTTAGGATTGAAATATAAGCCTTACGGACAAAATGGATGGCTTTATGAAAAAAAATTAGGCCTTGCCAGAAAATTAATTTTCAGTAAATGGCAAGAAGCGCTTGGCGGAGAACTCAAAGTAATTTCATCAGGTAGTGCTGCGTTGCAACCCCGTTTAGCAAGGGTCTTTAATGCCGCTGGATTAGGGGTTATGGAAGGTTACGGACTGACCGAAACCTCTCCCGTGGTATCTGTTAATGATATGCGTGATTCAGGATTTAAAATTGGCACCGTTGGAAAATTAATTAAAGAAGTTGAAGTGAAAATAGCTGATGACGGCGAAATTTGTGTCAAAGGCCCCAATGTCATGCAGGGCTATTATAAAGATGCCGAAAAAACGGCCGAAGTAATGAAAGCCGGGTATTTTCATACTGGCGATATAGGCGAAATTGATGCTGATGGTTTTTTAAAGATAACTGACCGTAAAAAAGAAATGTTCAAAACCTCAGGTGGTAAATATGTAGCACCGCAGTTATTAGAAAATCGTTTTAAACAGTCCCGTTTTATTGAGCAGTTAATGGTAGTAGGCGAAGGCGAAAAGATGCCTGCAGCCTTGATACAACCCGATTTTCCATACCTCTTGGAATGGGCACAAAAGAATGGGATTACGATTAGTGAAAATTCTGATATTGTTCTTAATGAAAAAGTACTAGCTAAATTTCAAGAAGAAGTAGACCTCGCCAATGAAACTTTTGCCAAATGGGAAAAAGTAAAGCAGTTCAGACTAACTCCTGATGTTTGGAGTATTGATGGTGGTCACTTAACCCCTACCATGAAATTGCGTCGTAAAATTATTCGAGAAAAGTATATCGCTCTGTACAATAATATTTACGGACACTAAATAGTTAACGGTAATGAATGCAATAGCAATATTTGTCTTATGTCTTGTTGTTCTTATTGGCCTAATTTGGGGTGGACTTAAATTTTTTACGTATTTGCTCAAAAAGCGACAGGAGGAAAAAAAATAAACTTAAGTCTTTTCTCATCTATCGATTAGAGCATACGGCATTTTTCGTTTCCTTGATTTTATAAAATTTATTATGCATGCATAATAAATTTTTCTATATTTGACTTCCCACAAGAAGAGCTTATGAAAGATGTAACTATAGACCATACCTTACGTTCAACTTGGCAAGCCGTTGCCAGAATGTATAATGAGGAAGCAAAAGAGATTGATTCAACCATGGCCGTAGGGTTTACCTTAATAAGTATAGACCCTAAAACGGGTACACCCTCAACAGCTTTAGGCCCTAAAATGGGGATGGAGGCCACGAGTTTATCGAGGATCTTAAAAAGCATGGAGGAGAAAGGCTTGATTGAGCGTAGGCCAAATCCAAAGGACGGCCGCGGAGTTTTAATTCATCTAACTGATTTTGGTCTAGAAAAAAGAAACTACTCGAAAGAAGTGGTACTTCGTTTCGACTCAGTAGTTAAGGAACATGTTTCTGAAGAAAATTTAAACGGATTTTTTGAAGTAATGAAAGCCATCAATAATTTAATTACTGACAAAAGTATTTATACAAAAGCAACAACTAATTATTAGTATTTCTATACATGAACAAACACATAAAAAAAGTAGCAGTAGTTGGCTCAGGAATTATGGGAAGTGGCATTGCATGTCATTTCGCTAATATTGGCGTTGACGTCTTACTCTTAGATATCATTCCTAGAGAGTTGAATGATAAAGAAAAAGCAAAGGGCCTTACTCTTGATGATAAAGTAGTTCGTAATCGTCTCGTAAATGATTCCTTAAAAGCAGCTTTAAAATCAAAACCCTCGCCTATTTACGATCAAAAATTTGCAGGTAGAATTTCTACGGGCAATTTAGAAGACGATATTTCAAAGGTTTCAAAAGTAGATTGGATTATTGAGGTTGTTGTTGAAAGACTTGAGATCAAAAAGATTGTTTTTGAGAATCTTGAAAAGCACAGAACACCAGGAACTTTGATTACCTCAAATACTTCTGGTATTCCTATAAAATTTATGAGTGAAGGTCGAAGTGATGATTTCCAGAAGCATTTCTGCGGAACACACTTCTTTAATCCTGCGCGATACTTAAAATTGTTCGAGATAATTCCAGGACCGAAAACTTCCCCCGAGGTACTGGAATTCTTGAACGGTTATGGTGAGAAATTTTTAGGAAAAACATCCGTGGTTGCAAAAGACACCCCGGCATTTATAGGTAACCGTATTGGTATTTTCAGTATACAGAGTCTTTTTCATATGGTCAAAGACGTAGGTATGACGGTTGAAGAAGTAGATAAATTATCGGGTCCAGTTATCGGCAGACCGAAATCTGCCACCTTTAGAACCGTTGATGTGGTCGGCTTAGATACCTTAGCGCATGTAGCGAATGGTATTCACGAGAATTGCAAAGACGATGAACGTCATGAGTTATTCAAATTACCTGATTTCATCAATACCATGATGGAAAATAAATGGTTAGGAAGTAAATCAGGACAAGGTTTTTACAAGAAGTCAAAAAACGCTGAAGGCAAAAAAGAAATATTGACTTTAGATTTAGATACGATGGAGTATCGTTCTAAAAAAAGAGCCAAATTCGAAACGCTGGAACTGACTAAAACTATTGATAAAGTAGTGGACCGTTTTACCGTTTTAGTAGATGGAAAAGATAAGGCTGGAGAGTTCTACAGAAAGAGTTTCGGACAATTATTCGCATATGTTTCACATCGTATACCTGAAATTACTGATGATTTATACAAAATTGATGATGCCATGAAGGCCGGTTTTGGTTGGGAACATGGTCCGTTCCAAATATGGGATGCCGTAGGTCTTGATAAAGGTATAGAATTAATTAGCGCTGAAAATCAGAAAGCAGCACAATGGGTTGCTGACATGAAAGCTTCTGGTGTTACTTCTTTTTACAGTGTAAAAGATGGAGCTACCTATTTCTATAATATTCAGAAGAAGGCAGTTGAAAAAATTCCCGGGCAAGATGCATTTATCATTTTAGACAATATTCGCAAATCAAAAGAAGTCTTTAAAAACCCAGGCGTGGTGGTAGAAGATTTAGGCGATGGCATTCTCAATGTAGAATTCCAATCAAAAATGAACACCATTGGTGGCGATGTTCTTTCTGGCTTAAATAAAGCCATAGACCTAGCCGAAAAAGACTTTCAAGGTTTGGTAGTTGGTAACCAGGCGGCTAATTTTTCTGTAGGTGCTAACATCGGTATGATTTTCATGATGGCTGTTGAGCAAGAATATGATGAGCTGAATATGGCGATTAAAATGTTTCAAGATACAATGATGCGCATGCGTTATTCTTCTATTCCTACAGTGGCAGCCCCTCACGGTATGGCACTAGGCGGAGGCTGTGAAGTTTCATTACACGCTGATAAAGTGGTGGCCGCAGCAGAAACCTATATGGGTCTTGTAGAATTTGGTGTTGGTGTTATTCCTGGTGGAGGTGGTTCAAAAGAAATGGCCTTACGTGCTCAAGATACTTTTAAGACTGGAGATGTAGAATTGAATGTTTTACAAGAATACTTCTTGACCATTGGTATGGCAAAAGTTTCAACTTCAGCCTACGAAGCCTTTAATTTAGGCTTGCTTCAAAAAGGAAAAGATATTGTTGTTGTGAATAAAGACCGTCAAATTGCAACGGCAAAAGCACATGCAAAACTAATGGCAGAAGCTGGTTATACGCAACCACCAATGCGCAAAGACATCAAGGTGTTAGGTAAGCAAGCGCTGGGTATGTTCTTGGTAGGAACTGATGCTATGCAAGCGAGTCGTTATATAAGTGATCATGACCAAAAGATTGCCAATAAACTTGCCTACGTAATGGCTGGGGGCGATTTATCAGAACCTACAAGAGTTAGCGAACAGTATCTTTTAGATATCGAACGAGAAGCTTTCTTATCACTATGTTCTGAGAAAAAGACTTTGGAAAGAATACAACATATGTTGAAAACTGGGAAGCCGTTACGTAATTAAGAGATTGACGTAAGGACGAAAAGAAGAAAGACAAAAGATTGATGAATCATAATTTTCGAAAGCTTAATATTTGGAAAGACCGAATGTCTATTGTGAGTGAGACTTACAAAATGACAAGAAGCTTTCCTGATTTCGAAAAATTTGCACTCAGAAGTCAAATGAATAGATGTGCTGTATCAATTCCTTCGAATATTGCTGAAGGAAGCAGTAAAGGCACGGATAAGCATTTTAGTAAATTCTTAGAAACTAGCCTGGGTTCAGCATTCGAATGGGAAACTCAGCTTATCATTTCAAATAATGAAGGATATATCTCGGAAGTAATTTTTAAAGATTTAGAAAATAAAATTCAACAGTTACAAAAAATGATAGTAAGATTTCAAGGTGGTTTAGATAAATAGTCTTTTGTCTTTTTGTCCTTACTCTTTTTAGTCAATAAAAATATAACAAATGAAAACAGCATACATAGTAAAAGGATATAGAACAGCAGTCGGTAAATCAAAAAGAGGTGGATTTCGCTTCAAAAGAGCTGATGAACTAGCAGCGGAAACTATTCAACATTTGGTCAAAGAACTACCTGATTTTGACAAAAAAAGAATTGACGATGTTATTGTAGGTAATGCAATGCCCGAAGGATCACAAGGATTGAATATGGCGCGATTAATCTCTTTAATGGGATTGAACATAATTGATGTGCCAGGAGTTACAGTGAATCGTTTTTGTTCCTCAGGATTAGAGACCATTGGAATTGCATCTGCTAAAATACAAGCCGGAATGGCAGATTGTATTATTGCTGGTGGGGCAGAAAGTATGAGCTCTGTACCGATGACCGGTTTCAAAGCTGAACTCAACTATGATTTGGTAAATTCTGGTCATGAAGACTACTATTGGGGAATGGGAAATACCGCAGAAGCCGTTGCTCAAGAATATAAAGTTTCTCGAGAAGACCAAGATGAATTTGCCTATAATTCGCACATGAAAGCTTTAAAGGCACAAGCTGAAGATCGCTTTCAAGATCAAATAGCTCCTATCGAGGTGTCGCAAACATTCTTAGATGCTTCGGGAAAGAAAGCTGAAAAGAAATATACCGTAACTAAAGATGAAGGTCCTAGAAAAGGGACTTCTTTAGAAGCTCTTGCCAGATTGAGACCTGTCTTTGCAGCTAATGGAAGTGTTACAGCAGGTAATTCGTCACAAACAAGTGACGGCGCTGCTTTTGTCATGGTCATGAGTGAAGAAATGGTTAAAGAATTAAATCTTGAGCCAGTTGCCCGTTTAGTAAATTATGCAGCGGCAGGCGTACCGCCTAGAATTATGGGTATTGGTCCCGTTGCGGCAATTCCAAAGGCATTGAAACAAGCTGGATTAAAACAAGATGATATTGAATTGATAGAATTAAACGAGGCATTTGCTTCACAATCTTTGGCGGTAATGCGTGAGTTGAATTTGAACCAAGACATTGTCAATCCAAATGGCGGCGCTATTGCGTTAGGTCATCCTTTGGGTTGCACAGGCGCTAAACTTTCGGTTCAATTATTTGATGAGATGCGTAAGCGTAATATGCAAGGAAAATATGGCATGGTTACCATGTGCGTAGGAACAGGACAAGGTGCTGCGGGTATTTTTGAGTTTCTAAACTAAAAAAGCCCCCTAACCCCCAAAGGGGGAATACTAAAGAATAAAATAATTGTATAATTAAAATTACCCCACAACAGTTCTCCCCTTTGGGGAGTTAGAGGGGCTTAGCGTATGGAAACAATCAAAAAAGACAACTTACTACGAGGCGGACAATTCTTGGTAAAAGAAACCAAATGTGAAGATGTGTTTACCCTAGAAGATTTATCTGAAGAGCAAAAAATGATGCGTGATAGTACCAAAGAATTTGTAGATCGCGAAATTTGGACACATTGGGAACGCTTTGAAGGTAAAGATTATGCCTATACGGCAGCAACCATGCGCAAAGCTGGGGAACTCGGATTATTAGGAATCGCAGTACCTGAAGAATACGGTGGACTAGGAATGGGCTTTGTATCTACTATGCTGGTTTGTGATTATATTTCGGGTGCCACAGGTTCTTTCAGCACCTCCTTTGGCGCACATACAGGAATAGGCACCATGCCCATTACACTTTATGGTAACGAAGAACAAAAGAAAAAATACGTTCCTAAATTGGCTTCCGGCGAATGGTTAGGTTCCTATTGTTTAACTGAACCCGGTGCAGGTTCTGATGCCAACTCCGGAAAAACCAAAGCAGTTTTATCTGATGATGGCAAATACTACAGTATTACTGGACAAAAAATGTGGATTTCAAATGCAGGCTTTTGTAATCTATTGATTGTTTTTGCTAGAATAGAAGATGATAAAAATATTACGGGCTTTATTGTAGAAAATAATCCTGAGAATGGGATTACCATGGGTGATGAAGAGAAAAAGCTAGGCATTCACTCCTCCTCTACCCGTCAGGTTTTCTTTAATGAAACAAAAGTTCCTGTTGAAGATATGCTCTCTGAAAGAGGCAATGGCTTCAAAATTGCGATGAATGCTTTGAATGTTGGTCGTATTAAATTAGCCGCTGCTTGCCTAGATGCGCAGCGCCGCGTAATTGGCGAAGCAGTGAATTATGCCAATGAGCGTATTCAATTTAAAACGCCTATTATGAATTTTGGTGCTATTAAAGCAAAAATTGCTGAAATGGCGACCAAAACCTACGCCGGAGAATCAGGAAGTTATAGAGCAGCCAAAAATATTGAAGACAGAATTGCGATACGCATTTCAGAAGGTAATTCGCATCAAGAAGCAGAATTGAAAGGTGTGGAAGAATATGCTATCGAGTGTTCTATCTTAAAAGTAGCTGTTTCTGAGCATGTGCAGTTTACTACCGATGAAGGTTTGCAAATTTATGGGGGAATGGGTTATAGCGCCGAAGCACCGATGGAATCGGCATGGAGAGATTCACGTATTGGTCGTATTTATGAAGGTACCAATGAGATTAATAGAATGTTAGCCGTAGGTATGTTGGTTAAAAAAGCTATGAAAGGTCATGTTGATTTATTAGGTCCGGCGACTGCAGTGGGCGAAGAATTGATGGGTATTCCTTCAATGGATAAACCTGATTTTTCAGAACTATTTGCTGAGGAAAAAGATTTAGTAGCGCGCCTGAAAAAAGTATTCTTAATGGTAGCTGGTTCTGCCGTTCAAAAATTCGGACAAGAATTAGAAAAGCACCAACAACTAATGATGGCGGCTTCAAATATATTGATTGAAGTATACATGGCAGAAAGCACTATTCTTAGAACCGAGAAAAATGCAAAGCGCTTTGGAGAAGAATCACAAAGCACACAAATTGCTATGGCTCGCTTGAACTTATACAATGCTGTAGATGTAGTTCTTAAAAACGGAAAAGAAGCCATTGTTTCTTTTGCTGAAGGCGATGAGCAAAGAATGATGCTCATGGGCCTAAAGCGTTTTACGAAGTATACCAACAATCCCAATGTAGTTGGCTTGCGAACTCAAATTGCGGATAAAGTAGCTGCCGATAAAGGGTATACCTTTGATTAATTCAAGAGCTAAATTTTTACAATAGATTAAAACCGTCTGCCTTTTGGTGGGCGGTTTTTTTGTAAATCGCAAGCTCTCCTCATGGGTTTTGAGTTACAGTTTCCCTCATCCATATGTAATTCCCCTCTTGGGAAGGCCAGGGGTGGGTTTTTCATTCCAAAATGTCCTTCCGAGGCACGAGGAATCTGCTATAATGTTGAAGCTGCTTAGAAGATTCCTCCTTCGTCGGAATGATAACTTCATCAAAATGACAATTTGAATTGATACTTGCCCAAATACCAATTACATTTACATTATGGACAACAAACTCCTAAAAGCAGCATATTCTTCTGAAGACTTCAGAAAACGAGGACATGAATTGATTGACCAACTTGCGGACCATTTGGAGTCCCAAATAAATGAAGCTAATGTGAAAACATTAGACTGGCACATTCCTGAAGATGAGCGTGTATTTTGGAATGATTTTCTTGAAGACGGAGATGAAACCGAGCTTTTTACTCAAATTCTAAGGCGTACTACCAACGTTCACAATCCGAAGTGCATTGGGCATCAAGTAACGCCTACGGCTCCTATAACTGCTTTAACAGCCATGATGAGCGGCTTGTTGAATAACGGAATGGCCGTTTACGAAATGGGTATGGCGCCCTCAGCGATGGAGCGTATTGTTACCGACTTACTTTGCAAAAAAATAGGATATGATTCGGTGTCGAGAGGATTTTTAACTTCTGGAGGCACACTCGCCAATTTAACCGCCCTATTATCGGCCAGAAAAGCAAAAGTTAAAAATGACATCTGGAATGAAGGTCATAAACAAGCCTTGGGTATTATGGTTTCTGAAGAAGCCCATTATTGTGTTGACCGAGCTGCTAAGATTATGGGGTTGGGTGAAAAAGGTATTGTTAAGATTCTTGCTGCCAAGGGTTTTCAAATGGATACCACATTGTTAGAACGGGAGTTTAAAAAAGCAAAAGAAAACGGAATTGAAGTATTCGCCATTGTAGGCAGTGCGCCGTCGACAGCAACAGGAGTTTATGATGATTTAGAAGAAATCGCCGCTTTTGCTAAGAAAAATGATTTGTGGTTTCATGTAGATGGCGCTCATGGTGGTGCTGCCATTTTTTCTGAAAAATATAAATATACTGTTGCCGGAATTCAACACGCCGATTCGGTAGTTATTGATGGCCATAAAATGATGATGCTACCCACCATTACCACTGCCCTACTCTTTAAAGATGGAAGTCACTCATACGCGACTTTCAGTCAAAAAGCAGATTATCTTTTAATACAATCTAAAGATGAAGATTGGTACAACAAGGCGAAACGTACATTTGAATGTACCAAAACCATGATGAGCATTCATTGGTATACTATGTTTAAAAAATATGGAGAACGTATTTTTGACGAATATGTCACAACACTCTATAATAAGGGTAAAACTTTTGCCAAAATTATTAAAGATTCTCCCAATTTTGAGTTGGCTATTGAACCGAGTTCAAATATTATTTGCTTTAGATATTTTGATAAAAAACTCCGCTCAGAGGAATTAAATCAATTGAACACTAAAATTCGTCAGTTTTTATTAGAAGATGGCGAATTTTATATAGTACAAACCCTTTTAGGTGGAATTCGCTATTTACGCTGCACAGTGATGAATCCGTTTACTGAAATAAGGCATTTCGATAGGCTTATTTCTAAAATCCTCGATTATCCGCAACTAAATCGTGATTAAATTAGGGCAAGTTACTTTTCCTCGAAATATCGACAGATTTGACGATAACATTTTAAGTTTGGCATAAATATGGATAATTTCGTTGTAATTAAATGAATTCTAACCCCTTAGAATTAAAATTGTTGTAATGAAAAAAATAGCTCTATTCGTATTTTTATCAAGTGTTTATGGTCTTTTTGCCCAACCAAACACTAATATCTATTTATATGATATTGTTGAGAAAAACGGTGTTATCACTTTTGAAAATATGCAAGAAATTGCAAATACAAATGGTTACGAAAACCAGCCTTCATTCTATGATAACAATACGCTCTTATTCTCAGCCTCACGAAATGGACAAACAGATATAGCCAAATACAATATCAATTCTAGAAGATATGATTGGGTTACCAATACACCAGGTGGCAGCGAATACTCACCCTTGAGAATTCCTGAGTCAAATGATATCTCTGCCATTCGGTTAGATACCACAGGACTTCAACGCTTGTATAGGTATTATGAAACAGGCCAAGATTCTGTTTTATTAAATAAGTTAAAGGTTGGTTACCATGTTTGGGATAATGAAGAGCAATTAATGACGGCCGTGCTTGTAAAAGGAAAAATGAATTTGATGCTGAATTATCTACCTGAAAAAAAGAATAGTACGGTTGATATGCAAGTTGGGCGTTCTATGCACAAAATCCCGAATACAAAAATTATAAGTTATATCAGTAATGCTGGTGGTGCTGAAATAGTTTCGTCTTTTGATCCCGCAACCAATGAAATTAATGACATTATTAATCTTCCGGCTAGTGCACAAGATATGTGTTGGTATGATGAAAAAACAGCTTTTGTTCCGGTTAAAAATACGATTGCAAAGGCAACAGCTAAAAAAATTGGCTTGACAGCTATTCAAACTTTTGAGGAGAAACAAATATATAATATAACGCGAATGGCGGTTAGTCCTAATCAAAAATATTTAGCCATAGTAACTGACGAAAATCCTGAAATACTTTTAGACCGTCAAGTTTCTTACTTTAATCAAATGAACCTAGAAAGTTTTGCTTCGTGTTTTACAGATTCTGTAACCGTGAGTAATTTTGCTAACGATTCACTTTATACGGGTAAGCACAATTTAAAAATTGGTTACGAAGACTTTTTCGAAAAGCAGACAGATACAGTAAAGGCTGAAGTATTGAAACGTTTCATGATTTCAGATTTGGTCTTTGATCAAGAGCGCATCACTAAAGATGGGAATTCCTATACGCAAGCAGCGCTATACAAAATTGACCGAGGATTGATTTCAAGTATGTCATTTATTCAGGATAATTCGTTATCCGATTCGCGAAATGAAATTGCCTTAAAAGATCAACTAGAAGTTTACAATTTTAGAAATATAAGTGGCTATGCCAGCTATTTCATTGATAACGTTGAAATTGTTGATTATAGTGATGACATAACTTTAAGCGGAAAAGAAGCAGTTTCGAAATATTATGGCGATTTTTTTGAAAAAGCTAAGGATTTAAAAAAAGAAGTGATCAATAGAATGGTAATCGGTAACACCATTATTGATGAGGAAATAGTGTCTATTGGTACCGGGCAATTCAGATCTATAGCGATTTATGAAATGTCAAACGGTTTGATTAAAAGGGTTTCTATTTTTAAATAATTCATTTTCTTTCGAAACATTTTTAAAGCATATTTTAAAGGAGCTTTCATCGATTTTCAGTTAATTTTTATACATTGTATGTTTAAAAAATTAACTCAAGAAATTCCTGTAGAATATGAAAAAGCTTCTCTTAGCACTTTATTTGTGTTCATCATTTGCATTTGGTCAAACTGATCAACGTCTGTATGACATAATTGATGCTGTTTCTTCTGAGCGCATTCAAAATGATGTTACCACTTTAGCGAATTTTGGCACACGACATACATTAAGCGATACAATCTCAACTACAAGAGGTATCGGAGCCGCACGAAGATGGATTAAATCTGAATTTGAAAAAACCTCAGCAGAATGTGGTAACTGTCTTACTGTTTTTAATCAAAAAGACTTAGTTAAAAAAGGTACAAATCAACGTATTGTTCACGATGTATACGTTGTAAACGTAGTGGCTATTCAAAAAGGCACTAAATTTCCTAATCGTTTTATCATCATGAGTGGCGATATTGACAGCAGAATTAGTGACCCAACGAATTTCAAAGATGACTCTCCTGGAGCGAATGATAATGCCTCTGGTATGGCAGGTACCCTTGAAGCAGCACGTGTTTTATCTAAATACAAATTTGAAAATAGTATTATTTATGTAGGATTATCAGGCGAAGAGCAAGGACTTTTTGGTGGTAAAGGTCTTGCCGCTTATGCTAAAGAAAAAGGATGGGAGATTATCGGAATTTTGAATAATGATATGATTGGAAATATAACCGGAGTTGATGGTATTACTAGTAGTACTGATTTTAGAATTTTCTCAGAACCCGTACCCTACACAGAAACAGAGAAAGAAAGAAATTCAAGGCGTTTTTATGGTGGCGAAGTTGATGGTGTTTCACGTCAATTGGCGCGTTATGTGCACAAAACCACTAAAAAATATATGCCTGAAATGAACCCCATGATGATTTATCGTTTAGATCGTTTTGGTCGTGGCGGGCACCATCGACCATTTAATGATGCAGGCTTTGCTGGTATTCGAATTATGGAAGCTCACGAAAATTATACCCAACAGCATCAAGACATAAGAACCGAAAATGGTATCAATTATGGCGACGTTTTAGAACATGTAAATTTTGAGTACGCTAAAAAACTTACCGCTGTTAACGCTATTAATTTAGCATCAATTGCATGGGCACCTCCATCACCTGATAAAGTTGAAATTGGTGGTATTGTAGAACCATCAGCAAAATTTAAATGGAGCAAAGTAGATGGCGCAAAAGGCTATAAAATTTATTGGCGATTAACTACCTCGCCCACCTGGGATAACAGTAAATACGTGGGCGATGTATTAGAACATACCTTAGATGGCATTGTTATTGACAATTACTTCTTTGGTATTTCAGCAGTTGGCCCTGACGGTCATGAGAGTCCTGTAGTTTTTCCAAATGCGGTATTTCGTTAAAAATTTCAAATTTTAAAAACCAAATCCAATTTCTAGATACCAACTTAGTTAAACAGATGAAAAATATATTTTTATTCTTGACCTTAACCATAAGTACTAGTGTATTTGCTCAAAAATTTACCGAGCAAGATACTCTTCGCGGTAGCATCACTCCTGAACGGGCCTGGTGGGATTTGAATTACTACCACCTCGATATTGAGGTGAACCCTGATGAAAAATATATTTCAGGTAGTAATACTATTCGTTATAAGGTACTGGAGAAAAAAAAGAAAATACTTCAAATAGATTTACAACAACCTTTACAAATTGAAAAAGTAACTCAAAATGGAAAAACTTTAAAGGTTAATTCCAATGGAAATGCTCATTTCATTAAATTAAAGAAAAAGCAAAAAAAAGGAAATTTCTATGAAATCATAGTACATTATTCAGGAAAGCCAAAAGAAGCCGTTCGTGCCCCTTGGGATGGCGGTTTTTCATGGAAAAAAGACAACAATGGCAAGCATTTCGTAGCTACCTCATGTCAAGGTTTGGGGGCAAGTGTCTGGTGGCCCAACAAAGACCACATGTATGATGAGGTAGATAGTATGGCGTTGAGCATAAAAGTGCCAAAAGGCCTCATGAATATTTCAAACGGAAGGCTGCGCAAGGTAAATGAAGACACCAATACCTATCATTGGTTTGTTGCTAATCCTATTAACAATTATGGCGTTAATGTGAATATTGGGGATTATGTACATTTCGGGGAAAAGTTTAAAGGCGAAAAAGGTGTTTTAGATATGGATTACTATGTGCTAAGGGATAACCTTGAAAAAGCCCAAGAACAATTCAAACAATCGCCCATGATGATGGAAGCCTTTGAACATTGGTTTGGCCCCTACCCTTTTTATGAGGATAGTTTTAAACTGGTGGAAGTTCCTTATTTAGGCATGGAGCATCAAAGTTCAATTACCTATGGTAACAAATACCAACAGGGCTATTTAGGAAGAGACCTTTCAGGTTCAGGATGGGGACTCAAATTTGATTTCATCATTATTCATGAAGCTGGTCACGAGTGGTTTGCCAATAATATTACCTATAAAGATATTGCGGATATGTGGATACATGAAGGATTTACCTCTTATTCAGAAAATATATATCTAGATTATCATTTTGGAAAAAAAGCCGCTGAAGAATACGTTATTGGATTACGCAAAAACATTCAAAATGATAAGCCCATAATTGGCCCCTATGACGTCAACCAAAGAGGTAGTGGCGACATGTATTACAAGGGCTCTAACATGCTTCATACCATACGTCAATTAGTTAATGACGATGAAAAATGGCGCCAAATTTTGAGGGGACTCAATAAAGATTTTTATCATCAAACTGTAACAACGGAACAAATTGAAAATTATCTTTCTGATAAAACTGATATTAATCTTTCAAAAATCTTTGACCAATATTTACGTACTACTGATATACCTGTTTTTGAATATAAAGTTGAAAAAGGTGGTAAATTAACCTATCGATACACAAATGTCATAGCGGGTTTTGAAATGCCTCTTGAAATCATTGGTAATATTGGTCATACTATAAAACCATCCACAGAATGGCAATCTTTGAATTTGGCATCTGCTACCGAGGAAATTACGGTAAATCGAAACTATTATGTAGATATTAGAAAGGTAAAATAAAAGAAACTATATGAAAAAATTACAACTATTAGTACTCTTACTTTTATGTGCAAGTGCGCAAAGTCAAGAAATTGTAGGCCAATGGCAAACCTATGATGATGAAACGAATGAAAACAAGGCATTGATTGAAATATATGCCGAAGGCGAGAGGTATTACGCCAAAATTGTGGAGAGTTATGTGAAAGGAAGCAGTGGTATTTGCGAAAAATGCGAAGGCGACAAAAAGAATAAACCCATTAAAGGTTTGGTCATTATTGAAGGATTAGAAAAAGATGATGATGAATATAATGGCGGAACTATTCTAGACCCTGAAAATGGCAAAACTTATAAATGCTACATAGAACTTGAAGAAGCCAACAAATTAAAAGTCAGAGGATACATAGGATTTTCGCTCTTAGGTAGAACTCAGTATTGGCGTCGAAAAATATAAATACTGGTACCATTTGCTTTTCACTTGAGTAGAAATTTAAGGTTTACTTAAATAACTCAAAACATTTGTTTCTATACGTTCTTGAATATTTTTGATGTCAGCTTTTACAAAAGTTTCGCCCGTAATATTTTCATATAATTCAATATAACGTTCTGAAACCGTATCAATAAACTCATCAGTCATATGAGGTACAGTTTGACCTTCAAGGCCTTGAAAATCATTAGCTATCAACCATTGACGTACAAATTCTTTTGAGAGTTGCTTTTGTGCTTCTCCTCTTTCTTGACGCTCGGTATAACCATCTGCATAAAAATAACGTGACGAATCAGGTGTATGAATTTCATCAATCAACACAATTTTTCCATCTTTAGTTTTACCAAACTCATATTTGGTATCTACTAAAATTAATCCGCGTTCAGCGGCGATTTCCGTTCCTCTTTGAAATAAGGCTCGGGTATATTTTTCTAAAACGATATAATCTTTCTCAGAAACAATACCTCTTTCTAAAATAGCTTCTCTAGAAATATCTTCATCATGATTGCCGTGTTCTGCTTTGGTCGCGGGAGTGATTATAGGTTTTGGAAATTTATCATTCTCCTTCATTCCATCAGGCATGAGAACTCCACAAAGCATTCTTTTTCCTGCTTTATATTCACGTGCCGCATGACCTGACATATACCCACGAATAACCATTTCAATCATAAAAGGCTCACATGCCTGTCCTACTGCAACATTGGGATCCGGTGTTGCCGTTAACCAATTAGGTACAATATCTTGAGTCGCAACCATCATTTTAGTGGCAATTTGATTTAATATTTGTCCTTTATACGGAATTCCTTTCGGCATGACTACATCAAAAGCAGATAAGCGATCGGTGGCAATCATCACGAGTTGATTATGATTAAGGGTATACACCTCTCTTACCTTGCCCTTGTACACTTTTTGTTGATCAGGAAAATTGAAATTGGTTTCGGTAATGGTATTACTCATTCTTAAGGTTTTGGGTTTTTATTTTTTGCTTTTGGTACTTAGAAATACTTTTTATTTAAGTATAAATTTAAGACTACTAATTATTGATTATAAATTATTAATTCATCTTCACTGTTTACTAAAAAACTAATTCTGATGCTCAATACTCTTGTAAGCCTCAATTACTGTTTTTACTAACTTATGACGAATAACATCTTTATCATCTAAATACACAACTTCAATTCCTTCAGCATTCTGCAGCACTAAAATGGCCTCTTTTAATCCGGAAATAACACGTCTTGGTAAATCAATTTGACCAGGGTCACCAGTAATTAAAAATTTGGCATTTTTACCCATGCGCGTTAAAAACATTTTCATTTGCGCGTGTGTGGTATTTTGTGCTTCATCTAAAATGACAAAAGCATTGTCTAATGTCCTTCCACGCATGAAAGCCATAGGTGCAATTTGTATGGTACCGTTCTCAATAAAATGAGTTAATTTTTCAGGGGCAATCATATCTCTTAGAGCATCATATAAAGGCTGCATATATGGATCTAATTTTTCTTTTAAATCGCCCGGTAAAAATCCTAAATTTTCGCCGGCTTCAACCGCAGGTCTTGTCAATATAATTCGTTTTACCTGCTTCTCTTTCAATGCTTTAACTGCTAATGCAACACCGGTATAGGTTTTACCAGTTCCAGCCGGACCGATAGCAAAAACCATATCATTTTTTTTAGCTGCGTCTACTAATTTTCTTTGGTTTACAGTACGTGCTTTTATTAATTTTCCTCGGACACCATGTACTAAAGTTTCGCCACTTTTTTCAGAGGAATTAAAATCATCATCGTCAGTGCTGGTCAACACTCTTTCAATAGCGTTTTCATCTAATTTGTTGTACTTTGAAAAGTGTGTCGTTAGCTGATCAAAACGCTTATCAAACTCTTCTAAAAGTTCATCATCGCCATAAACTTTTATTTTATTTCCGCGTGCTACAATTTTTAGTTTCGGAAAATATTTTTTTAGTAAGTTGATGTTTTCATTCCCTTGTCCAAAAAATTCTCTGGGATTGATTTCGGTAAGTTCTAGAATAAGTTCGTTCAAGAAATAAAGTTGTTTTTGAGCCCGTTCAAAATATAATTTCGCTTGGCTATATTTTTGTTATAATTTTACCATGAAACTCATGCAAGAGTTCAAATCAAATGTAGGCAAAATATCAATTTGCAGTACTAAAAACATATCAACATTGCTACATGGCAATTATTACGTTAACTACTGATTTTGGGGTAAAAGATCACTTTGTAGGTGCTTTAAAAGGCAGTATTTACAGTGAGCTTTCAGATGCCCAAATTGTTGATATCTCACACAAAGTCAGTCCGTTTAATATTCAAGAATGTGCGTATATATTATCAAATGCCTATAAAAGTTTTCCTGAAGGTACTATTCATATTGTTGGTGTTGATTCTGAACCCACAGTTGAAAATCAACATATTGCAGTGCTTTTAGATGGTCATTATTTTATCTGCGCTAATAATGGAGTAATTGGTTTATTAACTGCTGAAATTAATCCTAAGAAAATTTTTGAAATCAATTTACCCAGACAAACATCAGGTTCTTTTCCTGTCTTAGATGTTTTTATAAAAGTAGCTTGTCATATAGCACGAGGTGGCACTTTAGAAGTTATTGGTAGACCGTTTACAGCGCTTAAAGAAGTTAAAGATTTTTTACCCAGTGTTGAGGATAAGGGAAATAAAATAGTGGGCACCGTCATTTATATTGACAATTATGGCAACGTTATTACCAATATTACCAAGAAATTTTTTGAGACACACCGCAAAGGAAGAAATTTTGAAATCAATATACGAACCAATCAAATCACTCAAATTCACAACAACTACAGTGATATTATCAATTTTGATTTAGAAAAAAATAAACGAAAAGGTGCAGGAAACGAACTAGCTTTGTTCAATGCCTCATCGTATTTAGAACTAGCTATTTACAAAAGTAATTTAACCACCGTTGGCGGAGCTTCTAGCCTCTTCGGATTAGATTACAGAGACATAATTAGTATTAATTTCAAAAGCTAGTTTAGGTAGTCAACAAGTGTTGATAAGTTTGTTTCGCTAAAATGACGAATTCAAATATCTTTGAACATCTGTCATACATGAAAATATATTACATAAAATGTCAGAAAACAAAAAAGAACTTTCTTAAAAGACCAGAACATGAAATTCATAGTATCTAGTACCTATCTTTTAAAACAATTGCAGGTTTTAGGGGGTGTCATCAACAACAGCAACACCCTTCCTATATTAGATAATTTCTTGTTTGATTTAAAACAAAACAAACTGACAGTTTCGGCATCTGATTTAGAAACTACAATGAGTTCTGTTTTGAATGTTGATTCAGAAAATGAGGGTACAATTGCGGTGCCAGCACGCTTGCTTTTAGAAACGCTCAAAACATTTCCTGAACAACCTTTGACTTTTGTGGTTGAGGATAATAACACGGTTGAAATAAGTTCAAACCACGGTAAATATGCTCTAGCTTATGCCGATGGGGCTGAATTTCCGAAGGCTGTTGAATTAGATAACCCGAGCTCAACGAACATTATGGGCGATATTTTGGCTACTGCCATTACGAAAACAATTTTTGCTGCTGGCAATGATGATTTAAGACCTGTTATGAGTGGCGTATTTTTTCAATTCTCGCCCGAAAATTTAACTTTCGTTGCCACTGATGCGCATAAATTAGTGAAGTATCAACGTGAAGATGTTTCTGCTTCTCAGGTAGCTGAATTTATAATGCCGAAAAAACCATTGAATTTATTGAAAGGAATTTTAGCCGGAAGCGAAGCAGATGTTACTATTGATTATAATGACAACAATGCAAAATTTAGTTTTGAAGATACAATATTGATATGTCGTTTGATAGATGGAAAATATCCTAACTATGAGGCCGTGATTCCGAAAGAAAATCCCAATAAATTAACGATTGCAAGAAATCAGTTTTTAAGCTCAGTAAAAAGGGTTTCTATTTTCTCAAATAAAACCACACATCAAATCAGACTCAAAATTGCTGGTGCCGAATTGAATATTTCTGCTGAAGATGTTGATTTTAGTAATAAAGCTGAAGAGCGCTTGACCTGTGCCTATGCTGGCGATGATATGCAAATAGGATTCAATTCAAGATTTTTAAACGAAATGCTTAATAATCTTACCTCTGAAGAAGTTTCTCTTGAAATGAGTTTACCCAACAGAGCAGGAATTCTAACCCCAGTTGATGGTCTTGATGAAGGCGAAAATGTAACCATGTTAGTTATGCCCGTAATGCTGAATGGTTGATGGTTGATGGTTGATGGTTGATGGTTGATGGTTGATGGTTGATGGT
>CAZKQM010000029.1:0-1371 GCA_964554895.1 uncultured Maribacter sp.
GTTAAAAATAGTTAAAAATCGATTTTAAGATAAAAATTACATGCAAATCATTAGCTCAAGTTGATTATGATTAAGCTGCAAAGTGTATTAGAAAACTATTCAAAAGAGCCCATTAAAATACTAGATAATACCATTTCGTTGCGTGAGTATTGCCCTATAGATTTATCTGAGAACAATAGTGCTCTAGGTACCATTGATATTACAAATCATAATCAGTGCCAAGATTATATTGATGCGGTGCTAAAGGCAAATGATGCAAAAGTTGCGTGGGGAGGATATTTAGAAAAAAGAAATTTATACGCTGACAAATCTAGTTTTTCAAATAAAAATATAGAAAGGAATATTCACTTGGGAGTTGATTTTTGGGCTGAAGCAGGTACAAAAGTATTAGCGCCTTTAAAAGGAGAAATTCAGAGCTTTCAAAATAATGCTGCTGTTGGCGATTACGGACCAACTATGATTTTAGAACATAAATTAGAAAACATTGTTTTTTATACGCTATACGGACATTTATCTTTAGCCTCAATAGCGCATCTTCAAATAGGACAGAAATTTGAGGCAGGAGATTCGCTTGCTACATTAGGTACTCCAGACATTAATGTGAACTATGCGTCTCATTTACATTTTCAAATTATAAAGGATTTAGAAGGAAATTCTGGAGATTATCCTGGGGTAGCTGCCGAAAATCAACTTGATTTTTATTCCAAAAATTGTCCGAACCCCAATTTTTTACTCAAAATATAGGAGTTCTCTACCGTTGTAATACCAATAGTTTCGGTAAGATGAAAATGAGTATTCATACCGTTATCGATGGTTTTATACACTTTGTCTGATATTTTGCAAGACACCTAAAATAAAGGGATTTGAGCGATTGCAGACCCTTCAAAATACACTTGTGCAAGTTATAATAATAACAAATCACAAGTTATGAAAGCCATTATCACTTTAGTACTTATCATCTTAATCGGAGCAACAGCTCAAGCTCAAAATGCAACTCAAGAAGTTAAAGTTGAAACTGTTACAATTTCAGTTGTTGATGCCACAACGGGTGCGACTATGAAAATAGAATCTAATACTGAGGTTGCTCGTTTATACAAGTTTAAAAACACTAGAATTAAAAAGGCTTTAAAGTTTACGGTTAAGGCAAGCAAACCTAAAATGGCATAAGCGCTAAGCGCTATTCATTCTTGCTGCCTACTTGTTTAAGTAGATATGGAATTTGTTTTTTTAATTTTAACACTTAACACTTAACACTTAACCCTCAACCCTCAACCCTCAACCCTCAACCCTCAACCCTCAACCCTCAACCCTCAACACTTAACCCTTAACCCTTAACCCTTAACCCTTAACCCTTAACCCTTAACCCTTAAC
>CAZKQM010000029.1:1471-33090 GCA_964554895.1 uncultured Maribacter sp.
CTTAACCCTTAACCCTTAACCCTTAACCCTTAACCCTTAACCCTTAACCCTTAACCCTTAACCCTTAACCCTTAACCCTTAACCCTTAACCCTTAACCCTTAACACTTAACCCTCAACCCTCAACCCTCAACCCTCAACACTTAACACTCAACCCTCAACCCTCAACACTTAACACTTAACACTCAACCCTCAACACTTAACACTCAACCCTCAACACTTAACACTTAACACTCAACACCCGATTACCGTTTCACTTGACTTGAATCTCCCATTCATTACTACCTAAATTTTTCTAACTTCGTTAAACTATATTTTCTGATTTTTATTCATTGCGATAAATACCTTTATTGAAACCAGCAAAGCATATTCTGCCCGTTATTGTGATTGCACAATTTTGTTGCACCTCACTTTGGTTTGCAGGTAACGGTGTTATGTGCGATTTAGCAGTAAATTTTAATTTACAAGCTAATGCACTCGGCCATTTGACATCAGCAGTTCAATTTGGTTTTATTTCTGGCACTCTCATTTTTGCCATATTAACAATAGCAGATCGATATTCTCCTTCAAAAGTATTTTTTAGCTGTGCTGTATTAGGTGCCATTTTCAATACCGCCTTGGTTTGGGAAGAAAATAATTTTACTACAATAATTGCTATCCGTTTTTTGACCGGATTCTTTTTAGCGGGTATTTATCCAGTAGGAATGAAAATAGCTACAGATTATTTTGAAAAAGGTTTAGGAAAATCACTTGGTTTTCTAGTGGGTGCTTTGGTTTTAGGCACCGCTTTTCCGCATTTAGCAAAAGAATTAACGGATACTATAGCCTGGAAGTCGGTTCTTTTTATAACCTCTTCTCTTGCAATTTTGGGCGGTTTTCTAATGTTCTTTTTGGTACCCGATGGTCCCTATAGAAAAGCCGGAAGCAAACTTGATTTTTCTGCTTTTTTTGATGTATTCAAAAATCATAAATTTCGGGCTGCGGCATTTGGTTATTTCGGACATATGTGGGAGTTATACGCTTTTTGGGTATTTGTACCCGTAATTCTTAAATTATATGCAACATCGCATTCAAACGATACAATTAATATATCACTTTGGTCATTTGTAGTTATTGGTGTTGGTGGACTAGCCTGTGTTCTTAGTGGGTACCTAGCGCAAGCGAAAGGCACTAAAAAAATAGCAAAAAACGCCCTGCTGTTATCCTGTCTATGCTGTCTTTTATCTCCTTTATTTTTTATGATTGAATCACAAGAACTTTTTCTGGGATTTCTAGTTTTTTGGGGTATGGTGGTTATTGCTGATTCGCCTTTGTTCTCGACCTTAGTAGCTCAAAACGCTGATGCAGAAATAAAAGGTACGGCCCTAACCATAGTCAATTGTATAGGGTTCTTAATTACCATTTTTAGCATTGAACTGTTGACGCTATTGCAGAATTCAATGAATCAGAATTATATGTTTGTCTTATTAGCAATCGGACCCGTTTTGGGTTTATTAGCATTACGTAATTCGCCAAACGCTCAACGTTAAAAACTTTTCGCTCAATTCAAGTTTAATTTTCTATTGAGTTTGATTTTTTATTTTAAGAACTAAATTAAAATTTCAGAGGACAGTTTTTCTTCATGAACTTCCCCATTTTTAAGGCTAACAAAATAGGAGTTGTTTTGGGCATCAAGAGAAACTGATTTTTCAAATTTTCCATTTATGAAATGAACGCCCGAGCGATCATCGCAAGCGTATCCTTCTCCTAATTTACCTGTTCTAATGTTTTCATGATACAGTGGTATTCTAGAGGCCTCAGAATGATAATGCGGACAATGACTGTAATTTAAAAAACCTAAACATTCAACAATACTGAGTTCTTTTGGTCTAGAATCTGTAGTGCCTTCCATGAACCAACATAGAGATCCGGCACTTCCGCCAAACATTACGGTGCCATTTTCATAGGCCTTTTTTAAAACTGTATTAATACCTTGTGCCTGCCATATCGCCATCATATTCAACGTATTACCACCGCCAACAAGTATGGCATCCATGGGTAATAGTAATTCTTCCCATGATTTTTGGTGCGTTACTGAGTTAATCCAAACACGGCATACATGGGGTTCAATTTCCAGCCCCTCGCAGGCTTCATACCATCTTTGTATATAGTCTTCATTATCAGCAGTTGCTGTAGGTAGAAAGCACATTTTAGGCTTGCTTTTGCCAGTTAGCTTTCTGGTGTAGTTTAAAAATGTAGGAACGATTCTTCCGCTGCCGTATGCGAAAACTTGTTTTGGTGTACTCATTTTATAAAGATAGTAAAGCTATTTACTAGTTGTATTAGACTTTTCTATAAAGCGTAAGATGATGACTAATTTTAAGAAAAAATCATTTGTTTCGCTATTTTTTTATCGATGAAAAACAGATGGTTTCGATAAGCGGTTTTGGCTATTGAAATAAGTCATCGAAACTTTTAAACACTTCATCGCAAATTTCTTCACATACCGAAAATACTGACTGTTTCAGCGGTTGAATGAGATTTATAGATGCTTTCTACGCTTACTTAGTGTAACCCAAATGTTACATTATGAAAGCAATTTTAACTCTAGTTTCGGTACTCATTTTAGGTCTTAGCTCATATGCTAATACCGGAGAACAAGTAAAAAACATTAACCTCAAATTGAAAAATCATGTTGAAGTTACACCTATTCAAATGGATATTATTTTGGATCGTGGCATTATTGTTGCTTCCAATAGTATTGAAGTTCAAATCGTTAACGAAAAAAATGTTGCGCGTTTGTACAAGTTCAAAAATTCGAGAATAAAAAAAGCATTGGCTTTCAGAACAAAACGTAGTAGGCCAATAATCGCTTAATAACTAAATTAAAACCAGAATGCTATGATCGTATTAACTATTTTAATATCGGCAGTACTTTTAGGAACCATTTTAAATCGCGCCCTAAAACCAAAAGCAACATTGAAACCTATCAAAGTTAGGGTTCGCAAATAAGCATATTACTAGAAAATAGAAGCCCTAGTCATCTTTTTACAGCATGGCTAGGGATTTTTTTTATGTAACTAACGGCTATTCTTTTATTCCAGGTTGTAAAATCTTAAAGTTTGTTTTCGCTTTTTCTTCGGCTACCATTTGTTTAACTTCTTCAAGGAGTCCTTTTGCATCATAAATAATGCCGTCTTTAATGGTATATTTTACCCCACCTTCTCGAATAACTTCATTGTCATCGGTCAGTTTAATAGCTCCTGTACCATATAAAACTTTTAGGTTCTTTAACGGATTTGCATCAACTATCACAAAATCTGCCATTTTACCAATAGCTACAGTACCAATCTTATCAGCAACACCCAAAGCCTCGGCGCCATTTAATGTAGCTGCTCTTATAACTTCTAATGGATGGAATCCTGCCTCGCGTAATAATTCTAATTCGCGTACATAGGCAAAGCCATATAATTGAAAGATAAAACCAGAATCAGATCCTGTGGTCACACGACCACCTCGGTTTTTATATTCGTTGATGAATTTCATCCAAAGGCCAAAATTCTCGCGCCATGCTACTTCTTGTTCTGTACCCCAATCGTGCCAATAGCTACCATGTGATATCTTACTAGGTTGATAAAACTTCCATAAAGAAGGTAAGGTGTATTCTTCATGCCATTCAGCTCTTCGTGCTCGCTGAAGATCTCTACTAGCCTCATAAATGTTAAAAGTTGGGTCTAAAGTAAAATCAAGCTCTAATAATTCGGTCATGACTTTTACCCAATGATCTGAATAGGGTTCTGCAGCCTGTGCCCATAATTTTCCGGCATTCTCGAAGCGATGTTGCTCATTTTGATAGTTATAATCTAACGGATAATTCTGTACGGTTCTTTTATCAAAAAGGGCTTCTGGTAGCCCGTACCAATGTTCCATTGAGGTTAATCCTGCCCGAGCAGAATGCAAAACATTCCACCGAGCAACACTTAACTGTGCATGATGACAGGCTGAGCCTAATCCTAATTTTTTATTCTCGTCTAATGCCGCAGCCATGATTTCTGGTTCGGCACCGAAAAATTTAATTCCGTCAGCACCTTTTTTTGCATTGGCGCGCACCCAAACACGAGCTTGCTCAGGGGTTGAAATTGGAATATCATTTAATGGATTAAACGTTTCACTCGTTTGGCCGAAACCGGTATAAGCGAAAATTCTTGGGGCAACAATTTCATTATTGGCGCTTTTTCTTTTTAAATTCATTGTAAAATCTACGCCACGTCCACTTGGTTCGCGCACGCTAGTTACCCCATGACCCATCCAAAGTTTAAAAACATAATCAGGTTCGGCACCTTGGGCTTTTCCGCCAATATGGCCGTGCATATCAACAAAACCTGGCATTAGATACATACCGCTACAATCTAATTCTTTACCACCCTCTTTTAGTTTTGGGCGTCTTGATTCATTAATCGGTACACCGTCATAACCTACCACTTGTATTTTTTTGATTCTATTTTTCTCAACCACAATGTCGATAGGCCCCTGCGGTGGTGCACCATTTCCATTTACTAACATAACCCCTCTTATGATTAATTGAGAATGGGGCCCGTCGCCTTGGGTTGATTGAGCAAAGACCTGTAAAACGACTAAAAAGAAGAATAACAGACTTGCTATGTTATATTTAGTTTTCATATAGTTGAATTAAGTATTTTTAGTTATAATTTTTAATCTCTAGAAGGAATATTTATTTTATCGCCAAGAAACAAAGCATTTAGAAAAAGGCGATTGGTACCATACCAAGACCCTCTAAAATTAGGATTATCGGCAAACATGACAACGCGACCACCACCCAATTTGCTTACTAGTAGCGAGGCTGAAGGTTTTAAATTTTCATTCATGTTCTTTGAAGTAATAAATCCGTCAATAAGCGGTTGTTTTGAGTATTTAGCAACCGTGGCATAGGCATTTTGACTTGGTGCTAACCAAACAGTATTATTTTTATATACGGGTATTGATGTGTCATGATAGCCGAAAGCAAGCGGATGGGTAGTATCAAGATCAACTTTTAAAATAATACCGCCAACACTTTCTTTTCCTAGGTTTTCGCTAGCATCAACATATGGTTTTCTTTCTACAATTTTAGTTGAATCTTTATTAAGAGAATCCTTTTTGGCATTCGTCAATTTTTCTTTCACCAGCTTTTTATCAATAGCCCATTTTGAGGCAGTACCAATGGTTATCAATGTATTTCCTTTACTTACCCAATTTTTAATTTTTTCCTGTTGCTTTTTCGTGAATTGATATCTGCCTGATACCATTACCAGTGTATTATATGCATCAAAATTTGTTCGATTAAAATTACGCATGGGTATTTTCGATATGGGCATGTGAACTCTAGTATCAAGTAAATGCCAAACTTCTCCGGTTTCATATGAACGTGTGCCATCACCAATAAGCATTGCTGCTTTCACTTTTCTAGTTGGTTGAATGTGTCTACTTCCTAAATCAACCCCTTTGATGCTGTAACCAGTACTTACACCGTACATCGTTACTTGATATTTTTGTTGTGCTTTCTTTAGAATAGAAAATATTTCTTCGGATGTTTTCTTTTGCAATGAAACCGGAAGTACCAGCGTACCGTAATTAAAACTTTTGGTTTGATTTCCAATTTTCAAGCTAAATGGTTTGAAACTTGATGAAACCACCAATCCGTTTTCTTGTAGATTATTCAAAACGGCTGGGGCATTATAATCATCCCAATCAATAATATAAGCGTATTCTGATTTTTGCACGTCAGTAACGCTAAATAAATTATCAATACTTTCAATTTTTTCTCCTAAATCCCTACTATTGGTTGGCTTGTATTTCATATTATAAAAATTACCAACTGACCACGCCGAAGCATCATAATACACACTATCGCGATATTTGCTATACGTTTCAAACATGGTTTGTACCATTCTATATTGTGGTTGATTTGTTGGCACCATAAATTTGTTTCCTGATTTGTAAACATCAATTTCATGCACCAGTAATTTGTCAATAAATGCTTTGGTTCTGTTTTGATCGTGAACATCTCCAAAAGTATAACCCTTAACGCTGCTTCGTGCTGATCTACTCATTGCGCTTTTGAAAAAGTCTTGTTGGTATTTACGCAAATAGGCTTTATGCTTAACAGCTGCTTTTACCGTGGTTATACTCGAGGTGTATTGATTTCTGATGGTAAACGGAAAGGTAATTTTACCGAAAGCCGTTTTTTGCACATGCCCTCTTGAGCTAGCCTGCTCAAATAATAAGCCCAAACCACCTTGCAAATCAGGATATGAAGATCCATAACCGGGGTAGGTGCCATCAAAAACTTCTTTAGTAAAATAGAAAGACCCAATACTATCTAAAGCTTTAGCGAACTCATCGCCGAACAAGTTATTGAGGTCAACATAATTTTCTTTGGGCATGATTGGGTTCAAAGAACCATTCGCCTTCATCGGTTCGAAAAAATAGGTAGCATTGGTACCCATTTCATGAAAATCAGTAACCACATTAGGATACCATTCATGATACCATTTTAATTTTCCGCGACTTTCAGGGTTAATCGCCAATAACCAATCTCTGTTTAAATCAAACCAATAATGGTTGGTACGGCCACCAGGCCAATATTCATTATGTTCGGCATCTTGCGGGTCAGAAACGTTGGGTGTGCCTTGATAGGTATTTGCCCATTGGGTATGGCGATCTCGTCCATCAGGATTAATAGTTGGGTCGACCATAATTACCGCATTTTTCAAGTACTTTAAAATTTCAGCATTATCTGAAGCTGCAAAGGTATAAGCAGATAATAGAGCGGCTTCAGAACTTGAAGGCTCATTACCATGAACATTATAAGCTAGGTTTATCAAAACGGGCACCTCATCATAATTAGAAACATTCTGACTAGGATCTGTAAATGCCAAATGTTGCTTTTTAATAGATTCAAGATTTGAAAGGTTTTCAGGTGTAGACAAGGTCAAAATAACTAGTTTTCTGCCCTCATGACTTGTACCATATTGGTATAGCGTAGCGCGATCTGAAGTTTCAGCTAGTTTGGTTAAATACGCCACAATCAAATCATGACGTGTATGATGTTCGCCAATACCATAACCTAAAAATTCTTCAGGACTAGGTATGGTGCTATTATAAGGCTGGTATTTTTTAAGAAAGTAATCTTGTGCTTGAAGGGTGGTGCTAAAAGCAAGAAGTATAAAAACTAGTTTTCGTAACATTGAATTGGTTTTTGAGTTGGCCAATTAAATATATGAAAAAAGCAACTATAGTTAGTGAAATGTAGGAATCGATTTTAGGCCGATAAAATTTACAAAGCTCCTATCAAATTATACCATGCTCGGAACCTGCTCTCTAATTTCACGAAACTTAACAATGTAGTGCGTTCCTTTTTTGGTAATATCACGAATAATAGAACCTCTTAATTGACGTGCAAGATTGTGAATTAGTTTTAAACCAAGAGACTTAGTTGTTTTATGATTCATTGATTCAGAATAACCAACGCCTGTATCGCCAATATTTAAAATAAACTGATTGTCAGTATCTTTTCGCAATCTTATAAAAATGATTCCTTGACTATCATCTACAATACCGTATTTAAGAGCATTGGTTATTGCCTCGTTGATTAATAGGCCTAGAGGTATTGCGGTATCAATATTCAACTTGACATCAGGAATATCAATATCAAGAGTAATATTACTACTTGTTCCTTTTATTGACCTCACTAAATATTCGGCTAGTTCTTGCACGTATGATTTGTAGCCTATTTTTGAGATGTCTTCTCTCATGTACAGCATTTCATGTACCATCGCCATTGATATCACTCTATTTTGACTGCTTTTGAACAGTAATTTAGTATCGGTATCATCAACATTACGCGCCTGCATACTCAATAAACTAGAAACAGTTTGTAGATTATTTTTTACTCTATGATGTACCTCTTTTAATAAAGTTTCTTTTTCATTTATTTTACCTTCAAGCTGATTTTTAGTTTTGTACAATGTATGATGCGCATTTAGCAAATTTTTACCAAAAACGCCACCAATAAGATAGACCGAGAATAGTACACTTAATAGCGCAAATATATCTTTTGATTTTTCAGGAATGACATTTGAAACAAAAGTAAAATCAGCAATGCTTTGCGAATAGATAAGTACGATAATCAATAAATTCAGATTTAAATATATTGACCCGTAAGACTTTGTTGCTACATAACCGGCTACTACAACCAAAGCCAAAACAAAAATAAACGGACTATTGATACCCCCACTGTAAAGGGTAATAACACTTGCTCCACTTAAGGTTAAAATAGAAACAATGTTATACGTTAAGCGAATACTATTGTGGTAATAATACAGTACAATATTGATGAGGTTTAAAATGCCAAAACCAAGAAAAACCCATGGTATAACTACTTTAATATCAAGTATAAAAAGACAAATGCAGCAAAAAACTAAAGAGCAAAATGAAGTAATATAGTTTACCCTTAAAATCAAACTTTCTTTAGGGGCAAGTCTATCTTTCAACTTATGATTATCTTCTAAATCGGCTATTTTAATTTTTTTTTCCAAGTTGGTCTTTTTTTGACAAATAAGGGAGGTCAATGTAAAGCTAAATATGTTTTTGATAAAAACGGTATTAAAAGCTACATTTTTAGTGAATTAGTTTTTTTTGAATACTACAGAGGTTGGTCTTAAAAAAGTAGGTTGTTTTGTTATTTCGAACAAAGTGAGAAATCTAAATGATGTTTAGAATACAATATGTTTCCTCGTATTTATAGGCCTTCAGAATGAAAATTCAACTAATATGAATTTTAATCGTTTGTTAAAACCCATTCTCCCTTATTAATGAGGGGTTCAGCTTGTTTGTATTTTACTACCTTACTTTCACCAGACATAATATTTTTTATTGTCACACGTTCATTTCTGCCAATTTTAGGTCTTTCACGTGTAATGGTTTCTGTAATGGCCGGTCTACCTCCTTGGTTTTGTCCTATAGCTCTGCTTTGCGCTGCTCTTTCATCACTATTCGGAATTTCTTCTTTGCTGGCTGTAGTGTTAACCTTGGGTCTACGAACGTTTCTCGCTTCTTGAATCTCATTAGGATTACCACTTGGCAATTCTCCCTTAAATAAGAACGATACTACTTCTTTATTAACCTTATCAATCATACTCTTGAAAAGTTCAAAAGCTTCAAATTTATATATGAGTAGCGGATCTTTTTGTTCGTGTACCGCTAATTGAACTGATTGTTTCAATTCATCCATCTTTCGCAGATGCGTTTTCCAAGTATCATCAATAATGGCTAGCGAAATATTCTTTTCAAAATCAGTTACTAATTGCACTCCATTACTTTCATAGGCATCTTTTAGATTCGTAACCACATTAAGTGATTTTATACCATCAGTAAAAGGCACTACAATGCGCTCAAACTTATTTGAACTGTCTTCATACACTTGTTTGATGACCGGAAATGCCGTTTCAGCGTTTCTTTTAATTTTTTCACGATAGTGATCATACGCCTGTTTATAGACGCTACCGGCAATATCTTGTACGCCAAGTTTTTCAAATTCTTGTTCTGAAATAGGCGAGGTAATTGAAAAATATTTAATCAATTCAAACTCAAAGTTTTTGAAATCATTAGCCGCCTTATTGACATCAGTAATTACTTCACAAGTATCATAGACCATATTCGCAATATCAACTTGTAAACGCTCTCCTTGTAAGGCGTGACGTCTTCTTTTGTACACAACTTCTCGTTGCGCATTCATCACATCATCATACTCTAATAATCGCTTTCGAACCCCAAAGTTATTCTCCTCAACTTTTTTCTGAGCGCGTTCAATAGATTTAGACATCCAAGAATGTTGAATTACTTCGCCCTCTTCGAGTCCCATTTTATCCATCATTTTGGCTACTTTTTCAGAACCAAATAAACGCATTAAATTATCTTCTAGAGAAACATAAAACTGCGAACTACCTGGATCCCCTTGACGACCAGATCGACCACGCAACTGTCTGTCAACGCGTCTTGAGTCATGACGTTCTGTACCAATGATGGCGAGTCCGCCGGCATCTTTTACGTCTTTAGATAATTTAATATCAGTACCTCGACCTGCCATGTTCGTTGCAATGGTAACCACTCCTGCATTTCCCGCTTCCGCAACAACGTCAGCTTCTCTCTTGTGTAATTTTGCGTTTAATACGTTATGAGGTACTTTACGAATGGTCAACATGCGCGATAAAAGTTCTGAAATTTCAACTGAAGTTGTACCAATCAAAACGGGTCTTCCATCCGCAGAAAGTTTAGTAACCTCATCAATTATCGCATTATACTTTTCACGCTTTGTTTTATAAATCAAATCTTGACGGTCATCTCTAGCAATTGGTCTATTGGTAGGTATTTCAACAACATCTAACTTATAGATTTCCATAAATTCGCCTTCTTCAGTTACGGCAGTACCGGTCATACCCGAAAGTTTACTGTACATTCTAAAGAAGTTCTGAAGTGTAACCGTTGCGAATGTTTGAGTTAGGGCTTCAATTTTTACATTTTCTTTTGCTTCGATCGCCTGATGTAAACCATCTGAATATCTACGACCATCCATTATACGCCCAGTTTGCTCATCAACAATCATGACTTTATTATCCATAACCACGTATTCCACATCTTTTTCAAAGAGGGTATAGGCTTTCAATAATTGGCTCATGGTGTGAATACGCTCACTTTTAATAGTAAACTCTTTAAAAAGCTCTTCTTTTAATTCAGCTTCTTTTTCAATTTCTAAATTTTGATTTTCAATGGCTGCAATTTCACTTCCAATGTCTGGCATGATGAAGAAATCTTTGTCTTCTATACCCGAGATGTATTCAACACCTTTATCAGTAAGCTCAATTTGATTGTTTTTTTCTTCAATAACAAAGAGTAAATCTTCATCAACAACTGGCATTTCGCGGTTGTTGTCTTGCATATAGAAGTTTTCAGTTTTTTGAAGTAGTTGCTTGATTCCTTCTTCACTCAAAAATTTGATTAATGCTTTGTTTTTTGGAAGTCCGCGGTGCACACGTAACAAAAGAAAACCACCTTCTTTGGTGTCGCCAGCGGTAATTAATTTTTTTGCTTCTGCCAAAACCCCTGTTAAATGCTGACGTTGTTTTTGTACAATGTCAGAGATTTTAGGCTTTAATTCGTTGAATTCATGGCGATCACCTTCAGGTACCGGACCAGAAATAATAAGAGGTGTACGAGCATCATCAACTAAAACAGAATCAACCTCATCAACAATGGCGTAGTTGTGTGGTCTCTGTACCAAGTCTTTTGGTGTATGCGCCATATTATCTCTTAGGTAGTCAAAACCGAATTCATTATTGGTACCATAGGTAATATCAGCGTTGTAGGCGGCACGACGCCCATCAGAATTGGGTTTGTGATGGTCAATACAATCAACTGAAAGCCCATGAAACTCAAAAATTGGTGCCATCCAGGCGCTATCACGTTTCGCTAAATAGTCATTCACGGTAACCAAATGCGCTCCATTTCCAGTTAAGGCATTTAGATAAAGAGGAAGTGTAGCTACTAAGGTTTTACCCTCACCTGTTTGCATTTCAGCAATCTTTCCTTGATGCAGCGCAATACCACCAATGAGCTGTACATCATAATGAATCATATCCCAGGTTACGTCTTTACCAGCGGCATTCCAAGTATTGCTCCACTCTGCATTTGAACCGTTTAAGGTTACATATTCTTTGACACCCGAAAGTTCACGATCAAATTCTGATGCGATTACTTTGATGGTGCTATTGTTTACAAAACGTTTAGCCGTTTCTTTAACCACTGCAAAGGCTTCAGGTAAAATATCGTTTAATGTCTTTTCAGAAATTTTATAACCTTCATCTTTGAGGGCATCTATTTCGGCGTAGGTATCTTCATTCTTATCAATGTCTGTAGATGCTTGTACTTCAGCCTCTAAAGCAGCGATTTTTTCATCAATTTCTTTACGGTTTGCTTTTATGGTCGCTTTGAAGTCAAGTGTTTTATTTCGTAGTTCATCATGACTTAAAGATTCAAGCCCGGCTTCAAGAGCATTAACCTTTTCTACTAAAGGTTTAATACCCTTAACATCTTTTTCAGATTTATCTCCTACAAATACCTTTAATACTGAATTTAAAAAACTCATATCTTTTATTGTCTTTATTTAGATTGCGACAGTTAGATTTAGATGGTTAACTGCGGCTTACATGTTGGCCTTTCAAAGAACAAAAGGCATTCCATTATTAATTTAACAGAAATACGTCTGTTAAGCTGACAAAATTACATAAAAAAAAAGCCTCGAAAGAGGCTTTTTTAATTTCATATTGCGGTAAATGCTATTAATATTCATCCTCATTCCAGAGGTAATCTTCTTCGGTAGGGTAATCTGGCCAGATTTCTTCAATAGTTTCATAAACTTCTCCGCCTTCCTCTTCCATTGACTGAAGGTTTTCAACAACCTCTAAAGGTGCTCCGGTTCTAATTGAATAATCAATTAATTCGTCTTTTGTAGCAGGCCATGGGGCATCACTCAAATACGATGCTAATTCTAATGTCCAATACATGATTTGTGTTTGTTTTTAATATTTTGCAAAAATAATTTTTAAAACGAAACTGCCAAGCTATTTGACATTTATTTAAACATATTTTTACGTTGTTAACTTACTAACGAAGAAATGTGGGTTTTATTAGTCCTTTTTTTCGGGTATCCACTTTACCTCATCAGCTTTAAGGTCTGAAGACAATTTTCGTGCCAACACAAAGAGGTAGTCTGAAAGACGATTTAAATATTGAAGTACAGGTTTTTCAAGTGGTTCTGATTCATGTAAAAGCGTAGCCATTCTTTCAGCCCTTCTACAAACCGTTCTCGCAATATGACAATATGACACCGTAGTATGCCCACCTGGTAGTATAAAATGGGTCATTGGCGCAAGTTTATCGTTCATATCATCAATCTCATTTTCTAAAAATTCAATATCTGAGCCTTTAATTCTTGAAATGTTCAAACGGTCTTTACCATTTTTAAGGGTCTCTTTTTCAGGTTTGGTGGCTAAAATAGCGCCCACTGTAAATAGTTTTTTTTGGATGGATGACAAGGATTGCTTTGCATTTGAATCAATTTCTTGATCACGAATAAGCCCTAACCACGAATTGAGTTCATCAACGGTACCATAACTTTCAATTCTTATATGATGCTTAGGAAGACGAGTACCACCAAAAAGACCGGTAGTGCCATCATCGCCTGTTTTTGTATAAATTTTCATGAACTAAGAATAAATAGCACTAGTTGTTTTTGCTTTTTCGCTCATAATTATCCATGAACTTACGAGATTTCCTAGCCTTATTTTTTCCTCTATTAATAAAAGAAAGGATAATAAAAACGGCTATTAATCCGCCTACAACAAGATATAACTGATTATTGCTCATAGGGTATACTATATAGTAGTTAAAATTAACGGATTAAATCCGGATTATAAAATGCTCTTTTTGTTGTTCTTTTCTACAAAAAAGAAGTCCGCAGTAAAACAAATCAATACTCACTGTATATTTTTTTTGCTCACAAATGGTAGTCCATTGTTGAGATGCCGCTTTGTTTTGATGAATATGATGAATAAAAATCATAGTATCATTGTGAATGGCATTGGTGTTGATTGATGGCAAAGCATCTGTATTTTCTATATAAATAAGGTCGAACGGCCTTTTTTTATTGAAATGAATATCCTTAGTATTTTTAAAAATATTTTTTACTTCAGTCAATTTTTCATCCATAGCAATGGATTTCACCTTAAAATAAATACTGCATTTAGATAAGATATTAAGGTGTTTTACCAGTTGAAGTTTTGGTTTTTGATACAAACATTTGGTCAGTAAATCAAACACAAAAGGGGAGTGCACCCCATGTTGATTGGTAGCTCTTAGTAGATGTTTTACATATGCGGTGTAGTAATGCACTTTGAAACAAAATTTATTCTAATAGCGCTGAAAGTTCAAACCAACGTTCGGTTTTTAATTCTATGCCTTCAATAATGGTTTTTAGCTCATGTGACAATTCACTAATTTGAGTACCATCTAAATCGTCAGAAACAAAGCGTTGTTCAATTTCTCCTTTTTTAAATTCTAGTTTTTGAATATCTTTTTCGAGCTGCTTGTATTCTTTTTGTTCTTGGTAACTTAATTTTTTTTCTTGGCGCGATTCTTTCCAAGTATTTTTTGGCTGCTTTTCGGCCTTAATTTTTTCTTTTTCTGCTCTTTTTTCTAAAACATTACTGTCTTCATAAGCCCTAAAATCAGAATAGTTACCCGGAAAATCTTCAACTACGGCATTGCCTCTAAAAACAAAGAGATGATCTACAATTTTGTCCATAAAATAGCGATCATGCGAAACAACTATCAAACATCCCGGAAAATCTAAAAGAAAACTTTCAAGCACATTTAGGGTCACAATATCTAAATCATTGGTAGGCTCATCAAGAATTAAAAAATTCGGATTCTGTATTAAAACCGTACATAAATACAGTCTTTTGCGCTCGCCTCCACTTAATTTATCAACAAAATCATATTGTTTTTTACGGTCAAAAAGAAAACGCTCTAATAATTGTTGGGCTGAAATCTGCCTTCCTTTTTGAAGGGGAATGTAATCTCCAAATTCTCGAATAACGTCGATAACCTTTTGTCCTTCTTTGATGGTAATTCCCTTTTGGGTGTAATAACCAAATTTGATAGTATCGCCTTTAACTACTTTTCCTGCATCAGGTTGTTCGGATCCAGTAATGATATTCAGAAAAGTTGATTTACCCGTGCCATTTTTACCAATAATACCAATTCTTTCTCCTTTTAAAAAGGTGTATTCAAATTGATTTAAAATGGGTTTTTCGGGGTAAGACTTACTAATTTTATGCAGCTCAAGAATTTTACTTCCCATCCGCTCCATATTGATCTCAAGCTCAACTTGATGGTCTTTTCTGCGCTTTTGTGCTTTTTCTTTAATTACTTTAAAATCACTAATCCTAGACTTAGATTTTGTTGTTCGAGCTTTTGGCTGGCGGCGCATCCATGCCAATTCTTTTTTAAACAGGCGTTTTGTTTTGTGTTCTTCAACAGCTTCTTGTTCTATACGAGCTTCCTTTTTTGCTAAATAGTAGGAATAATTGCCCTTGTAGGTGTACAATTGACCATTTTCTAGTTCTATAATTTCATTGCACACTCTTTCTAAGAAAAAGCGATCGTGTGTAACCATGAAAAGGGTCATGTTTTCTTTGGCGAAAAACTGCTCTAACCACTCAATCATTTCTAGATCTAAATGGTTGGTAGGCTCATCTAAGACGAGTAATTCGGGTTTATTTATAAGTGCATTGGCCAGAGCAAGTCTTTTTTTTTGTCCTCCAGAAAGGAGTCCCACTTTTTGATTTAAATCTTCAAGTTTGAGCTTGAATAATATTTGCTTGTACTGGGTTTCAAAATCCCAGGCATCAAACTGATCCATCGCGTCAAATGCGGCTTGATAGGCATCACTATCTTCAGTATTTTCAAGGGCTTTTTCATAATTCAGAATAACCTTCAATACCTCATTGTCTGAGGCGAAAATAGTCTCTTCAATGCTTAAATTGTTATTCATTTCTGGTTCTTGCTCTAAAAAAGAAACCCGTATGTTCTTGCGGTAATTGATTTGCCCTGTATCTGGGGCGTCATTACCTGAGAGCATTTTTAAGATTGATGTTTTACCTGTACCGTTTTTAGCAATAAGTGCAATTTTTTGATCTTTATTGACACCAAAAGATATGTTCTTGAAGAGTTCTACTTCGCCAAAAGATTTCGAGATGTTTTCTACAGAAAGTAGGTTCATTTTAAAAACTAAGATTTTAGGTTTTGATATGTTTTAAAAGAAACAAATACCGCATTAAAAGCGTTACAATGATGAGTATTAAAAGCGGAGAAAATATTTGAAATTTTATAAGCCAGAGCAAAATAACCAGTGCGATAAGAATAATGATAATAAAAGTATATTTCATCAGCCACTGCGGAATTATATTTTTTAAAAGATAAAACGCAACAATGAGGTTTGGTGCAAAGGCCCAAAATAAATTAAAGTTCATTTTGGTTGAAGAATGATCGGTCATAAACCATAGAAAACAAATTATCAAACCAGCTAACCCTGTACTGAAGAAAAGTAAAAAATCAAGCCACTTTGAGCGCTTCTGTTCTTTCAAATCAGAATAACTTATAATCGCAACAAGTACTAACAAAATAATTAGAATAACCGCAGGAGACCCGATGCTAAAACCTGAGGGCTCTTTTGCTCGAGTTGCTAAAACTAAGGTTTTATCTTTGACCAAAGGTTTGCCGTTAATCGTTGCATTTTCAAATTGCTGACTCACATATTCAGGTAAAAACTGATGTTCGTTTGCGGTGGCATTTCTGTCAATAACTGCGCCCAAGGCGAGATCAATGCCAAAGCTCGTCCATGAATTTGTTTCTAGGGTTTCATGAATCAGTTGCCTGAAGGTTGATTCTTTTGATAAATGGGCTCCATTAAAGTTTATACTATTCGGAAATGTTTCATTGAGAACCTCAGGAATTTTAGTGGCACAATTATCGAATAGAAAATCATATTTATAATTTCTGTTTTCTGGGCGATAATTATTTTTTAAATACCGAAAAAGTACTTTCTTTTGGCCTGTTGATAAGTTTAATTCTTGTTCATGAATTGATCGATTTTCAATTTTATATCCGGCAACAAAATTGTTGAATCTATGCCCAGTCATGCTGTAATCTAGCTTTCCGGTTGTGAATTTGTAGTAGAAATTGGGGTCCTCAAAATCAAAGCCTCCATAGCCAAAAACAATATCTAAAGAATCTGAAGGGTTTTGAATACGCAGTGCAGTATGACCAAATCTTGAATGCAATTCATCGGCATTGCCAATGGTAAGCAAACTAATTTTTGACGATGCCGTTAAATCACCTAGTTGAGCAGCACCAAAAGATGCTACAAACAACAAAACGAAAAAAAATATCTTTTTCATAGTCAAAACTGAAACAGTGCAAAATGCTAACAAATATCTGAATAAATTAGCTAGTAAACTGAATCGATAAAAATTGTCTTATTTTTAGCTTTTTGATTTTAAACGTTAAGCTGATGAAGCGCCATATTCCTAATATAATTACACTCTTAAATGTTTTCTGCGGATGCGTTGCCACCCTTTTTGCCGTTCTCAATCAATTTGAATATGCAGCCTTGTTTGTTTTTTTGGGCATTATTTTTGATTTTTTTGACGGCTTAGTAGCACGGTTATTAGATGTTAAAAGTGAACTTGGTTTGCAATTAGATTCATTGGCCGATCTTATCACTAGTGGTTTAGTACCCGGAATCGTGATGTTTCAATTATTGTCACTGTCTAGTTGGAATGTTCATTCTATACGTAGTATTAAAAACCCTGGAATAGCCTGGGATTGGAATATTGATACAATTTTACCCTTTTTTGGTTTCATTATTACCATGGCATCAGCCTATCGTTTGGCTAAGTTCAACATTGATGAAAATCAAACTAGTTCTTTTATTGGGCTACCAACACCGGCAAACGCTTTACTTATACTTTCTTTACCGCTCATATTAAAGAATCATGCAGAGGTTGGTTTAAATGAACTGTTACTGAATCAATGGTTTTTGATTGCCGTTACTATTTTAAGTGCTTTTTTACTGAATTCGAATTTTGAACTTTTTGCATTGAAATTCAAGAATTGGACTTTTAAAGACAACGCATTACGTTACATTTTTATCATTATTAGTGTTGTGCTTTTGATTAGTATAAAGTTTTTAGCCGTACCGCTCATTATCGCTTTTTATATTTTAAGTTCGTTACTCAAGGGTAAAGAAAAGGCAACTCAAAAAAAATAGGATTTTATGAAAGATGGTATTGTACATTGGAATGTGGATCCGGAAATATTTTTAATTGCAGATTCATTTCCATTACGGTATTACGGTCTTTTTTGGATTACGGGCCTTGTGTTATCCTACATCATTATACAAGGTATCTATAAAAAGGAAGGAAAAGCGATTTCAGAATGGGAAGATGTAACCATGTATATCTTCATTGGAATATTGGTTGGAGCACGATTGGGGCATGTGTTTTTTTATCAACCAGAATTGATTTCGCAAGATCCCTTATCGGTTATACTGCCCATTCAAACAGTACCTGAATTTAAATTCACGGGTTTTGCTGGTTTAGCAAGCCATGGCGGTACCTTAGGAGTTATTATTGCCATTTTTCTCTACTGGCGTAAAACGAAGACTGATGTTATTTGGCTATTAGATCGTGTGGCGATTGGTACTCCTATTACTTGTGCCTTTATTCGTTTGGGCAATTTGATGAATTCTGAAATTTATGGTAAACCCACTGATGGTTCTTGGGGTTTTATTTTTGAACGTGATGATATGATACCGAGACACCCAACTCAATTGTATGAAGCAGGATCTTATCTGCTTATTTTTGTTTTACTCTATGCCATGTACCGTTCTAAGAAATTTGTTGACCAACCCGGTATTTATGTTGGCACCTTGCTTGTACTTTTATTTTCAGCCCGATTTATCATTGAGTTTTTTAAAGAAAATCAGGTTGCTTTTGAAGACGCCATGACACTAAATATGGGGCAGTGGTTGAGTATTCCTTTTGTTTTGGTAGGCTTGTTTTTGATCTTCAGAAAGGGTATCGATTTAAATAAAACTACCTAGTGTGTTTTGTTCTTTCGTAATAGTCGAAAAGGTTAATTTGTCTTTTCCAAACGTGCGGTAATACATTACGTAAGATTCCTCATCGCAGCGCTCTGTCGGAATGACAAAAAGTAATTGCAGGTTGTTCAATACTGTGCGAATGAAAATTAAATGCCCTTAAAAATCAAGCTTCTTTTTTCGTAGTTCAAAGTTTTGTCCCAAATACACTTTACGCACCATTTCATCAGCGGCTAGTTCTTCAGGATGGCCATATTTTAAAATACCACCTTCAAACATCAAATAGGAACGCTCTGTAATCGCTAATGTTTCTTGTACGTTATGATCGGTAATGAGAATACCAATATTTTTATTCTTAAGCTGTGCAACAATACGTTGAATGTCTTCAACAGCAACAGGGTCAACCCCCGCAAAAGGTTCATCTAACAAAATAAATTTAGGGTCGGTAGCTAAAGCACGGGCAATTTCGGTACGTCTTCTTTCGCCTCCTGATAGTAAATCGCCTCTATTTTTTCGAATGTGACCCAATCCAAATTCATCAATGAGCGATTCCATTTTCATTTGTTGCTCCTTCTTACTCAATTTGGTCAGTTGAAGTACACTGAGAATATTGTCTTCTATACTCAGTTTTCTAAATACAGAGGCTTCTTGCGCTAAATAACCGATACCGTTTTGGGCTCTTTTGTACATCGGAAATTTGGTAATTTCCATGTCATCTAAAAAAATGTGTCCTCCATTAGGTTTAACCAGACCAACGATCATGTAAAAAGAAGTTGTTTTACCCGCGCCGTTGGGTCCAAGCAAACCTACTATTTCTCCTTGGTTTACTTCCAAAGAAATACCTTTAACCACTTTCCGGCCACGGTAGGCCTTCATTATATTTTCTGCTCTTAACTTCATTCAATTCAAATCTAAAACATAAAATTTGACCTGTGCTTAAATCGGCCTTTATTTTAACTTTTATTGGCACGCTTTGCCGCTATTTTCGCTTCCTTTTTCTTTTCTCTTTTCAAAACTCGTTTTGAAATGAAAATACTAATCTGATATAAAACTAAAATAGGAAAAGCAACTACCACTTGACTTACAACATCTGGCGGGGTTATAACGGCTGACAAAATGAGTATAACTACCAACGATATTTTTCTATATTTTTTGAGTATCTCTGGCGTAACCAAACCAACCTTGGTTAAGAAATACACGATGATAGGTAGTTCAAAAATCAACCCACAGGCTATTACTGATATGCGCACGGTACTTACATAAGAGGCTAAATCAAATTCATTAGTTACTTCACTACTTACCTGGTATGAGCCTAAAAAGTTAATTGACAAGGGGGCTACTACATAATACCCAAATAGGGCTCCTAAAAAGAAAAGTAAAGAGGCGGTAAAGATAAAACCTTTAGAATATTTACGTTCATTGGCATGTAGCCCCGGACTAATAAATTTCCACATTTCGTACAGTACATACGGAAATCCAACAATAAATCCAGCCCAAATAGAGGTCCATACATGAGCTGAAAATTGACCAGCCATTAATCTACTTTGTATGGTAAATGGCAATTTCTCAGCACAGAAATCTGAATCAATTCCTAAAACAGTTCCTATTTTACAAAAGAGACGGTAGGTTGGAAAATCCATTTTCTTGGGTCCAAAAAGAATGGTGTCAAAAATGAATTCTTTCATTAAAAAAGCAAGGCTACCAATAATGACAATTGCTAAAGTAGCTCTTATTAAATGCCATCTAAGCTCTTCAAGATGGTCTAAAAATGACATTTCATCAGATGCTTTATTCGCCTTTTTCGCCATTATAAAATTCCTTCATTAATAAGATTATGCAAGTGAACGATACCAACATAGTTGTCGTCTTTCACAGCAATCAATTGAGAAATTCCTTTTTCTTGCATCACTTTTAAAGCGTTAATCGCCAACACATCAGCATCAATGGTTTTAGGCTTGGTCGTCATAATATCTTTTGCAGTTAAACCATTTATCGAGTCAAATTTATTAAGCATTCTACGTATATCACCATCGGTAACCACCCCTACTACCTTACCATTTTCGAGTACCGGGGTAACCCCTAACATTTTTTCAGAAATCTCAACAATTACTTTTTTGATATCAGTATCTGCCGAAACTTCAGGTTTTTGATTGTTTGATGTGATATCACTTACTCTCAGATAAAGGCGCTTACCCAAAGATCCGCCTGGGTGGTACTTTGCAAAGTCGGTACTACTAAAACCTTTTAATTCTAAGAGACAAATTGCCAAGGCATCACCCATTACCATTTGTGCTGTAGTACTTGTGGTAGGGGCAAGGTTATTGGGGCATGCTTCTTTCTCAATAAAGGTATTTAGAATAAAATCTGCTTCTTTTGCTAAATAAGAATTTGTATTACCGGTCATTCCAATTAGTTTGTTGCCGCCTCTTTTGATAAGCGGTACCAACATTTTAATTTCAGGCGTATTTCCACTTTTTGAAATACATATAACCACATCAATTTCTTGAATAGTACCTAAATCACCATGAATAGCATCAGCGGCATGCATGAAAATGGCGGGAGTGCCTGTAGAATTCAAGGTCGCTACTATTTTAGAAGCGATAATAGCACTTTTACCAATACCCGAAACAACCACTCTGCCATTAGAATTGTAAATATGATTTACAGCCTCAGCAAACTCATGGTTTAGAAACGATGCTAAATTTTGAATCGCAGCAGCCTCTTTTTCAATAGTGTTTTTGGCTAATTCTAATATATTGTTGGTGTTGTTCAAGTTTTAATTCGCTTTTTTAAATGGAATCCTAAAAGATTTTTTATATCTTTAATAATACAAATTTACATAAACTTCAATTGATGTAAGTTTTTTGAATATACCTGTGAAATTTTGAGTCCCTTAGGTATAAATACAAAGATTTTATAGTTTTAAATTACCGTAAAACCCCCGTGATTAAGTAGTACATGAAAAATCAAGATTTGGCTATTGGCGAGTATGACTTGCACGAGGCACTCAAAAAATATTTTGGATTTTCTAAATTCAAAGGACTTCAAAAAGAGGTAATTAAAAATGTTTTAAAACGAAATAATTCATTCGTTATCATGCCTACAGGTGGGGGCAAATCACTTTGTTTTCAATTACCTGCCTTAATGCAAGAAGGAACTGCCATTGTAGTATCGCCTTTGATTGCATTAATGAAAAACCAGGTCGATGCAATTCGTGGTATTTCTTCTGAGTACGGTATCGCGCATGTTTTGAATTCTTCATTAAATAAAACTGAAGTCAAACAAGTTAAGCAAGACATAGTCAATGGGGTTACAAAACTGCTTTATGTTGCACCCGAGTCATTGAACAAAGATGAGTATGTTGATTTTTTAAGGTCAGTTAAAATTAGTTTTGTTGCTATAGATGAAGCACATTGTATTTCAGAATGGGGTCATGATTTCAGAAAAGACTACCGAAACTTGAAAACAATAATTGGTAGAATTGGCGATGAAATTCCTATTATTGGTTTAACCGCAACAGCAACGCAAAAAGTTCAAGAAGACATTGTGAAAAATTTGGGTATTACTGATGCTAAACTTTTTAAAGCATCATTTAATAGACCAAATTTGTATTACGAGGTGCGTACCAAAACGGAGAACGTAGATGCTGATATTATCAGATTTGTAAAAAAGAATGCCGGTAAATCAGGTGTAATATATTGTCTCAGTAGAAAGCGAGTTCAAGAGTTGGCGCAGGTACTTCAAGTAAATGGAATCAGTGCGGTACCGTATCATGCCGGATTTGACGCTAAAACCAGATCCAAGCACCAAGACATGTTTTTAATGCAAGATGTTGATGTTGTGGTGGCTACCATTGCCTTTGGAATGGGAATTGATAAACCTGATATTCGCTTTGTTATCCATCACGATATTCCCAAAAGTATTGAAAGTTATTATCAAGAAACTGGTCGTGCTGGGCGAGATGATGGCGAGGGGCATTGTTTGGCATTTTATTCTTACAAGGATATTGAAAAATTAGAAAAGTTCATGTCAAACAAACCGGTGGCAGAGCAAGAGGTGGGTAATGCCTTATTACAAGAGGTAGTTGCCTATGCTGAAACGTCAATGTCACGTAGAAAATTCATGTTGCATTATTTTGGGGAAGAGTTTGATGAGGTAAACGGATTAGGAGCTGATATGGATGATAATGCGCGTAATCCGAAACCTAAAGAAGAGGCAAAAGAAAATTTAACCAAACTCTTGAAGGTTGTTGAAGGAACCGCTGAAAAATTTAAATCGAAAGAAATAGTAAAGGCGATTCGAGGAAAGATAAACGCTTTAATTGCCTCACATAAAACAAATGAAAAACCATTTTTTGGTATTGGCTCTGATCGAGATAAAGGGTACTGGATGGCGTTAATAAGACAAGCCCTTGTCGCGAAATTCATTAAGAAGGAAATTGAGCAATATGGTATTCTTAAATTAACTGACACCGGAAAAGCATATGTAGCAAATCCTGTTTCTTTTATGATGACCTTAGATCATGTGTATTCCAAAGAAAAGAGTGATGCGATTGTTAGTGCAGCAAAAGCGGGTAATGTAGATGATAAATTATTAAAACAATTAAAGAATCTTAGAAAAAGTCAGGCAGATAAATTAGAAGTACCTCCGTATGTGGTCTTTCAAGATTTTTCTTTAGAGCATATGGCGTTAAAGTATCCGATTTCAATTGAAGAATTGACTCAAATTAACGGAGTAGGTGAAGGCAAGGCAAAAAAGTATGGCAAGCCATTTGTTGCCTTTATATCAACTTATGTTGAAGAAAATGATATTCTCAGACCTGATGATTTGGTCGTCAAAAGTACCGGCGCGAACTCAGGTTTAAAATTGTATATCATTCAAAACATTGACCGTAAATTGCCTTTACCAGATATTGCTTCGGCCAAAGGATTGGAATTAGGCGAATTAATAAAAGAAATGGAGCAAATAGTGTTCAGCGGTACCAAACTTAATTTAAAATACTGGGTCGATGAAATTCTTGATGAAGATCAACAAGAAGAAATTCACGATTACTTTTTAGAGGCTGAATCTGATAAAATTGATGACGCCATGAATGAATTTGATGGCGACTACGATGACGATGAACTACGCCTATATCGTCTCAAATTTATGAGTGAAGTAGCAAACTAATGTATTATCGCAATAAAATTAGTCTACGGTACTGAGTTGGTGCTGCTCGCTTTTACCCTTTTTAATTGTCTTTGAATCTTTTTAATCGCCGATTCAATAGACTTTTCAGGTTCTATAATATTATATTTACCCCAGAAGTCAGGGTCTGAAAAACCAATAGCTTCATCATTTAAAATGATTGAAGATTTCATACGTTCTTTTGCCCTAGGCAATTTGCTATTGAGGTTGGTTTCCCAGTCAGTAATCGCCATTTCACAAGCCATGGTGTAGACTGAATTAAATAATTTTTTATCCCAATCTATTTTAAAGGACATCAATACATTACTGTACCCGTAATACCATTTACCCTGCTTTTCACGATAATCTACTCTATAGGCAACCTCAGTGGGCCATACATTAGCATTTCTTGGTTTTTTACGAACAAAAAGTTTTGAGGCACTTTCTTTATCCGTAATATTTAATGCATAGACTGCACTGGTCAATATTTTCTTTTCAGCATCAATATATAACTTGCCTTTGTATAAAGGAGTAGGAACATCGTCATGTTGCTTAAAATCAACAATATAAATTAGTCGGTCATTGACTCGTATTGAGCGCTCAAAACTAAATTTATAAGTGTTTAAAATATCATCAGAAAAAATATATTCCGGATACTTCATAATGTCTACAAAAAGCGCATTAAAAGGTCCGCCTTGTAGTTTTAAAGCCAAGGTGTCAAGCTTATTATAATCGGTACTTTTTCTTGATTTGTAAAGGGTTACATCATCTCTTCGACTAGAGGTATATGGGGCTTTATAAATATTCACAACTGCTTCTGAAAGCGAAACGTTTTTACGTCTTTTTTTGATTGTTTCACGGTAAAAGGCGGTCATTAATGTCGGGTCTTCAAAATAATTTTCGCCTTTTTTCTGCAAGGTTTGTATTACCAAGGTGGCTGCATCTTTAGGTACACTTAAATCTACTTCAGATAATTTTGTAACCGAAACATCAAGTTTTATTTTGTTCAAAACAGTTTTTAATTGAGACAATGGAATAATTTTACTTTGGTATCCTAAAAAAGAAACCTTCATATTTTTATACGCGTTGTTATTCGGAATCTTTAAAGAAAATTCCCCCTCAGCATTGGTAATGGTGCTGATATTTGAATCTTCAATGGTTAGTGTAGCAAAAACTAAAGGGCTATCTGTTTTTGAATCAACCACACTGCCCGAATATTTAGAAAAAGTCTCTTGCACCTGCGATTCTTGAAAAATTGCATAAGAAGAAGGTACACTTATAAGAAGAACAAAAAAGAATAGCAAGTGAGCTTTAATATATAATTTTGTGAGCTTTTTCATGGCGCTTTTTTTAGAGAAGAAATTTAAGTACTTCCCTCTAAATTAAGGAATTCTATTTAAAAAATGTGTTAAAATTTATCGTGTGTTTTAGAAGAGTTTGACACCAACCTATTTATTTCATCAAGTTCAGACTTACTTAAATCGCGCCACTTTCCAATGGGTACATCCAAATTAATATTCATAATTCTGATTCGCTTCAGTTTTCGAACCCTAAAGTCTAGATGTTCACACATTCGCCTTATTTGACGATTTAATCCTTGGGTTAGGGTAATTTTAAAGTGATATTCATCAATTTTTTCAACTTTACACTTTCTCGTAATGGTATCAAGAATAGGCACTCCATTCCGCATTTGATTTAAGAAATTAGAAGTAATTGATTTGTTGACTTTAACAATGTATTCTTTTTCGTGATGATTTCTAGCTCTTAATATCTTATTTACTATATCGCCATCATTTGTCAAAAGAATGAGTCCTTCACTAGGTTTATCAAGTCTGCCAATAGGAAAAATACGTTTTGGATAGTTTATAAAATCAATAATATTGTCTTTTTCAACGCGTGTATCTGTGGTACAGACTATGCCAATAGGTTTGTTGAATGCCAAATACACGTAATCAGTTATTGGTTTCGAAATAACTTCGCCATCTACCCGAACATCATCGCCATCAGTAATTTTTGTACCTATTTCAGGTACTTGACCGTTAATGGTTACTCTACCTTGCTCAATTAATTTATCGGCAGCGCGACGCGAGCAGTAACCTACTTCACTCAGGTATTTATTGATTCGGGTTTGTTTGGGTTCAGCCAATTGTAGTTTTTAGTTTAGGGTTGATCTCTTTAGTTCATAAGCATATAGTTGTCTACCGAGTTCAGCTAAAAAGGGAATTCCCACTTCATCATATTCATAATTATCATCATTAAAAATACCGTCTTTGTTTACTAAAATGGTTGCCGTGAGTAAAAACTCCACATTACTTTTGGTATCAATGATATAAGCGCAGTCGGTAAGCGTACCATAAGCAAAGCCCACTTTATTATATATTTTGATGTGTTCAGGAATTGCGTTCTTGGTATCGCCAAACATAAAGAATTTACAATACCCATCGTAATAAGTCTCTTGATTATAACCCACATTTCGTGGTACGGTGTGCATACTTTTTAATAATTGTGCCCATTGAACTTCGCTCAAATTAAATTGCTCCTCTTTTTTAAAATTCTCAGGAAATATGACGCGCTTCAGTACCTCATGTTGGGCTAAAATGGGATAATAATTTTTTAAACTAAAATCAAAAGCTTCTGCTATAAGTTCCTCATTTTGATAATACCCATTACCTTTCTCAATGCCTTTTAAGACTAGTTTTTCAGGATAGGTATTTGTAGTGCCCTCAAGCACTGCTGTGGTACTATCATTTAAATAAATGATAAGAGGTTTGGTATCTAAATCTTCTGTATGATAGCCCAATCTATGTGACAAACGGAAGTTTGAAATTCCTTTTGATTTAAGGCTTTCATTGATAAAATCTTGACCCAAGAATTCAACCAGACGGTTATTTGCTTGGTTATCACTGACGGAAAATATTTCAGAAATGGCTTTTCTAAATGTAGTTTCAACAGAATCTCCTTCTACATAAAAATGCGTATCTACATCTAGGGTGTCAGTAGCATTCAATTTTTCAAGAGCTAAAACTGCCGTTGGAAATTTTACAGTACTCGCCGGATAGAAATAAGCAGAATCATTAACTTGAAATTCATAGTCGGTAAATATGATTTCATTTTGGCTTCGGTCAATTTGCGTAAAAATAACCTGTAGTTCATGATTTTCGAGGCTATCCATAACTCTTTTAATCTTCTCGTTTTCAGATGATAGTACTGTTTTTAGAGGGTCATTAGTTTGCGCGTCAATCTTGCATGACATTACGAATGTTACACACATGAAATTCAGTGCAAGCAGAAATTTATAGCTATTAAAAAGTTTATTGAGGTTCATACACTTCAGCTCTATGAGGTTTTAAAGCGTCTCGCAACATGGGAATTTGCACCTCGTTAATAACCATAAATGCATAACTATACATATCATTCAAATGTTTGCAACCTGTAATGTTTAGTTCTAAATTTTCAATTTCAATATATTCTTTGAGATGAATTTCATGATGTTCAGCGGTTTTAGCTGCTGCGGGTCCACGAAAATCCCATATAATCCTAATTTTTCTATTTTGCATGAATTGAATGTATCAAACTAAATAAGCCACTAATTTACGATATAATTGAACGACTCTTAAATTAAAGACTGAGAGAGTGGTAATTTGCGCAACCTACTAATATTGTTATTTTTGCCAGATGTTTAAGTTAATTTTTACAATAGATTTCAAAACAATTCCCTTTTTAGGAATTTTTCTTCTTTTTATTTCTTGTGATGGTATTTTAAAAGATAATTCTGACAGTGCCCCAATCGCAAGTGTTGGAGAGGACTACTTATACAAAGAAGATATCAAGCCATTTTTGCGCGACGGAATCACAAAAGAAGATAGTATTTCGTTTGTGACTAATTTTATTAATAACTGGGCTTCTAAAAAATTACTGTTATCAAAAGCGAAATTAAATTTACCTAAAGAACAGGTAGAATATTTTGATAATCTTGTAGCCAATTACCGTGAAGATTTATATACGCAAGCGTACAAAGATGCTTTAGTTCAGCAAAGTCAAGATACATTGGTAAGTAAACAACAAATGGAAGTTTTTTATGAACAAGAAAAAATGAACTTCAGGTTGAAAGAGCGTCTGGTGCGTTTTAGATTTATTGAAATACCAAAAGGTTTTTTAAATAAGACAACTGTCAAAAGAAAGTTGCAAAACTTTAAAAAGAATGATCAAATTTATTTGGATTCAATTTCTATACAATTCAAGAAATTTAATTTCAATGATTCAATTTGGGTGCCTGCTTCAAGGGTGTTTAAAGAAATTCCACCTTTGAATGTTGATAATCAAAAAAGGTACTTAAAAAAATCACAATTTTTTGAATTAAAGGATGGTTTGGGGGTATATTTGGCTCAAGTTAATGAGGTTTTACAGGTCAATGATATCGCTCCGCTTTCTTATATTGAGCCAACAATTAAACAAGTACTCTTAAATAGAAGAAAGATTGATTACATCAGAAAATTAGAAGCAGAAGTGATTGACGAGGCCATAAAAGACAAAGAATTTCAAGTTTATGCGAAAGAAGATTAAAAAGATTTTGACTTCCTTATTCCTAATAGGATGTTGTTTGGGTGCAATGGCTCAAGTAGGTGAAGTTACTCAAGATTCAATTGTAAATGTAGCTACAGAAGAAGTAGTTGATAGCGTAAAAATTGAGCCTATTAAAAAGATGTTCGAAAGAAAGAAATTAGATGGTATATCAGCCGTTATTGGTGATTATGTGATTTTAGAATCTGATATCGAAAAAACATTGATTGATTTAAGAAATCAAGGGGCTTCAACTGAAGATGTGACCCGCTGTGGTTTATTAGGTAAATTGATGGAAGATCGTTTGTACGCTCACCAGGCTGTACAAGACAGTATTTTAGTTTCTGATGATGAAGTTAATGCAACGGGCGAAAGGCAATTGCAATCCTTGGTGCAGCAAATTGGCGATATCAAGAAAGTTTTAAAATATTACAACAAACAGAGTGAAGCTGAATTTAAAGAAGAGTTGTACAAAATAAATAAACTCAGAATGCTATCTGAGCGTATGCAGCAAAATATTGTTTCAGAAATTGATGTAACTCCTGAAGAAGTACGTCAATTTTATAATAAGATTCCTGAAGACGAACGCCCTGTATTTGGTGCTGAAATGGAAATTGCGCAAATTGTAAAAGAGCCGAAACCCACAGAAGATGAGCGGCAAAAAGCCATTGATAAACTAAACAAAATACGGTCTGATGTACTCGATAATGATGCGAGTTTTAGTGTAAAGGCAATTTTATACTCTGAAGATCCAGGTTCAAAACCAAAAGGAGGATTGTACGAAGGTGTAACTAAAGAGACGGGTTTTGTAAAAGAATTTAAAGACGCTGCTTTTAGTTTAAGAGAAGGAGAAGTTTCTGAACCTTTTGAAACTACATTCGGTTTTCACATAATGATGGTAGAGAAAATTAGAGGCCAAGAAAGAGATTTACGACACATTTTGGTTATTCCTAAAATATCAGACAAGGCTTTAGAAATGTTGAAAGTTGAATTAGACAGTATTCGTTCGCAAATCATTGAAGGTAAATATTCTTTTGCTGAGGCGGCAAAAAACTTTTCTGACGAAAAAGAAACAAAAAATGATGGCGGCCAATTAAGAAATCCAGTAACTCTTGATTCTCGATTTGAATTAACCAAGATGGATCCTTCTTTATACAATCAGGTAAGAAACCTGAAAGATGATGAAATTTCGTATCCTATAATTGAAGAAGATCTTCGTGGCGGTCCACCAAAATATAAACTTTTGAAAATAACCAATCGCTATGACGAGCATACGGCAGATTTTTCTCAAGATTATATTAAGATTCAGCAATTAGCAAAAACAGAAAAGCAGTTTAACGCTATCAAAGAATGGATGGAAGAACACATTCGTGATACCTATATAACGGTTAATCAGAGCAGTAGAGATTGCGATTTTGCAAATAACTGGGTAAAGGAATAATCAATATGTCAGATGTAGCTGCAGTAGAAAATCTTGTTCAAAAACACAAAGAATTAAAGCAGGAGATTGCCAAAATTATAGTGGGTCAAAATGAAGTGATTGATCAAATTTTGTTGGGCATTTATACTGGAGGTCATGCCTTGCTAATTGGTGTTCCGGGTTTAGCAAAAACGTTGATGGTCAATACTATTGCCCAAACCTTAGGTTTAGATTTCAAACGAATTCAATTTACACCCGATTTAATGCCTAGTGATATTTTGGGTAGTGAAGTACTTGACCAAAATAGAAGTTTTAAATTTATAAAAGGGCCCATTTTTTCAAATATTATTCTTGCCGATGAAATTAACAGAACACCACCAAAAACGCAGGCTGCTTTGTTAGAAGCGATGCAAGAAAGGGCGGTTACTATTGCAGGTAAACAATACAAACTCGGGTTGCCTTACTTTGTTTTGGCTACTCAAAACCCCATTGAGCAAGAAGGAACCTACCCCTTACCTGAGGCACAGTTAGACCGTTTCATGTTTGCTATTGAATTGAAATACCCCTCGGTAGAGGAAGAAATAGAAGTGGTTAAAAAAACTACTGACGACCGAGATGTTTCGGTAAATACCATTTTTAACGCCGAAGAAATATTGCAGATTCAACAACTCGTGCGTCGTGTACCGGTTCCTGATAAAGTGGTTGAGTATGCCGTGAATCTAGTCAATAGTACAAGACCAGGTTATGATTCGGCCATTGATTTTGTGAAGCAATACATTGATTGGGGTGCAGGGCCTAGGGCATCTCAAAATCTAGTGCTAGCCGCAAAAGCAAATGCAGTGGTTAATGGTAAATTTTCTCCTGATATTGAAGATGTGAAGGCTGTCGCTATAGGTATCCTCAGACATCGAATCATTAAAAACTACAAAGCTGAAGCCGAGGGTATTTCCGAAGAGCAAATCATAACACATTTACTTTAATAATTTTCGCACTATTTTTTTAATGAATAGGCAATATTAGCAACTTAGATTTGTTTCTTCAAATGAAGATAGATTATCTATTCTTTGAAATATTTTAGTAAAACCTCTTATTTCCTTAATTTTACAGAAATATGTTAACTCAAAATTTGTAATAGATGGCATTTGATATAGATATGATTAAAGGCGTTTATGCTTCGATAGCAGCGCGTGTTGACAAGGCACGAGATGTTGTTGGTAAACCCTTAACCTTAGCAGAAAAAATTCTCTACGCACACTTATGGGACGATACACCGTCAAAAGCATTTGTTAGAGGAAAAGATTATGTTGATTTTGCACCAGACCGTATCGCATGTCAAGATGCTACTGCACAAATGGCACTTTTACAATTTATGCAAGCAGGTAAAAAGAAGGTTGCAGTACCAACAACGGTGCATTGTGATCACTTAATTCAAGCTAAAAGTGGTGCGGCAGCGGATTTAAAGTCTGCGAATAATACTAGTGCTGAAGTGTTTAACTTTTTAGAGTCTGTATCAAATAAATATGGAATTGGTTTTTGGAAACCGGGTGCAGGAATTATTCATCAGGTAGTGCTAGAAAATTATGCTTTTCCTGGCGGAATGATGATTGGTACTGATTCACATACCGTAAACGCAGGTGGTTTAGGAATGGTTGCTATCGGAGTAGGTGGCGCAGATGCGGTTGATGTAATGGCAGGTATGGCTTGGGAATTGAAATTTC
>CAZKQM010000030.1:0-33085 GCA_964554895.1 uncultured Maribacter sp.
GACTTAAAATCCAATGGACATTAGTCCGTATGGGTTCAAGTCCCATCTCGAGTACCATTAGATGAAAAACCAAGGGTAAAACCTTGGTTTTTTTATGCGCTCAAATGTACCAAACTTGTTTAAAAGAGTATTTTCATATTAAATGTACCTAATTATGACACAAATTCATTTAAAATCAGAAAATAGTCTTGTCTTTTATCGACTATAGGTATCGTTTCAACTAGGGCTAAAAAAAGGCAAAAACTTTTAAACGATTTATACCACCGTTTGGTCTAGTTGCTAAAAAAAGTTCAAAATTATTTTGACGGATAATTAAGTAATTTTTCAAGAATACAAAAAATTCATAAATACGCTGAAAAACACTTATTTTATTAGTATCTTTTTATTTCAACAACCAAATAATGCCTCCAAATTAGTATATCAAAACAATACTAAATTAAAATTGTCAGTTTTTTGATTTTTTGATGAAGTAATATCTTTGTTGGCTTTGGGTGGGTATTTTAATTTAAAGTTTTATGAGCTTGAAAATTATTGCATTCAAAATGGAATAGTATTTTTTTGTTTTCGTCTATAATTCGTGTCGCCCCAGTGAAAAAGTTTAAAAAATCTGATTTAATAATTCCTATTTCTCTAATAGTGCATTTGTGCATTATTAATGGTGTTTTATGGCTTCTTACCCGTGAAACGTATGCACACACAACAAATGTTATTTTTTATAATCTTACTTGGTTACTAGCAACCTATTCTTTAAACTATTACCCAACAGATCGTAAAGAAAAGTTTCTAACAAGGTTTCATGTTTCTATTCAATTGTATGTCATTTACACCCTTGCTTATTTCGCTTTTTTCAGTATTACCGCCCAGTATTTTACTTCTTTAGAGCATCAATTATTGGTATTGATACTCATTTTTTTATGTATTACCTGGTATAGAGTGGTGTTCTTTTGGCTTTTAGCTCGATACAGAAAAATTGGTGGTAACTCGGTTAATGTTGTTGTTTTGGGAAGAGATACAACCCTTGGAAAAATGCGTGCTGTATTTGATGACCCCTATTTAGGATATCGTTATAAAGGCTATTTTGATGACAATGCATCTAAAAGTCCTACCTATTTAGGAAAAATAGTAGACTGTTTCTTGTATATTTTAGAGAACGAGATTGATGAAATTTACTGTCTAGCATCAAAATTCAACCAAAAAGAATTGAAAAACCTCATCAATTTTGCAGACAATAATCTGATAAAAATCAATGTGATACCTGACCATAAGGCAATTTTTTCAAGAGCCATGTCAATAGAATCATATGATAATTTACCTGTTCTCAAACTGCGAAAGGTACCGCTTGATACTGAATATGCGAGAATTGTAAAACGTACTTTTGATATTGTTTTTTCTTCTTTAGTTATTGTAGGCGTCCTTTCATGGTTAACACCAATAATTTACATTTTAATTAAACTAGAATCGCCTGGCACTTTGTTCTTTAAACAAAAAAGACATGGTTTGAAAAGAAAAGTCTTCTGGTGCTATAAGTTTAGATCGATGACTGCAAGCAGTGATGCGAACTCTAAAATGGCAGAAAAAAATGATGTTCGACTTACTAAAATGGGCAAGTTTATGAGAAAAACGAGCATTGATGAGTTACCCCAATTTTTTAATGTTTTTATGGGAGACATGAGTGTTGTTGGTCCAAGACCTCACATGGAGCTGCACACACTTGATTACGAGGTTTCAGTGGATAAATATTTAGTGCGTCATTTTGTAAAACCAGGAATTACCGGTTTAGCGCAGATAAAGGGATACAGAGGCGAAATTCTTAAAAAAGCTGATATCTTAAACCGAGTTCGTTTAGACATTTTTTACGTTGAAAAATGGTCATTAGGTCTAGATTTGAGTATCATAACCGAAACTGTTCTCAACGTCTTTAGAGGCGAAGAAAAAGCGTACTAAAACCACAACGGAATGATTAGCCTTGATAAAACCGATGTTGATACTCAAACAATATCTATTTTCTAGCCATTTTCGTCTAAAATGACTACTATTCAGCAAGAATAATTAGTTAACCCATACATTTTAAAGTAATTTTGTTCACGTTAGTTTGTTTAGTATGAATTCTGATATTCATTTTAACTAACTGCCCTTTAAAGATTTAACCTAACCAATCGTGAATTTAAAATCGATATTAGACAATAAAGTTTTTAAAAACTTTTCATACCTAACTATTGCATCGATTTTAGGGCAATTATTGAGTTTTCTCGCTGTTTATCAACTAACCAAACTTATTAAACCTGAACATTACGGTATCTATACCTACCTCATTTCTCAAGGTCTTCTTTTGGTACGCCTAAGTAGTTTTGGTAATAACAATATTGTTATTCGAAGAATATCAAGAAATACTTCTTTAACTAAAAGTATTGGCTTAAGTACTTTGGTGTATCGATTAGGTATTATAGTTATTACTTCGCTACTGTATATCCTTTATAATTTTTTCTTTGGGCAACTCAGTAATGAACAGTTAGCTTTAATCTTTCTTGTGACCATCATCAGTTCAAGTAGTTTTATTCTTGAATGGTTATTTACGGGTCAACAGAAACTCAAAGCGGTAGCCATCATTAACTTCTGCACCAATCTCAGTTGGCTGTTGTTTGTAGTGCTATTGGTTACTGAATCAACTGAACCCACCTATATTTTCTTTTTATATGTACTGAGTCAATTCATTAAATTAACGCTTTACATCATCATATCATTTGTTCAAAAATTATTTGTAGATCAACAATTCAAAGAAATATTCAAACAAGGATTTTCAATCAATAAAGAAAGTTGGCCCTACTTTGCTATGATACTGCTCTTATTGCCTTTATCAAGTCTTGACAATAATTTTCTTGACTTAAATTCAACTGATGTCGAAAAAGGATACTTCAATTTAGCAAAACGACTTATTGGCCCTTTAAGTCTTATGAATACCATGCTGATTACTGCAATTTTTCCGAACATCGCTTCAATGTGGTCAAACAATAAAGAGCGTTTTAAAAAAATAATGACCAATGGTTTTCCTATTTTTATTATGCTAGGGTCTTTAGTATGTTTTGGCTTTAGCTTATTTTGTGAAGAAGTAATTGCTCTAGTCTTTGATGAAGAATATTTACCAGCAGTCGTAGTTTGTCAAATTCAAGTTTGGTATTTTCTATTTTTCTCAATTGATTTTTTGATGGGCACCTTTTTAGGCGCTTCAGATCGAGAAAAAACCATTTTGAAATTTGCAGTTATTTATTGTTGTATTTGCGCTCCTGCCATGTACTATGGTAGTTATCATGGTGCCGTAGGTATATCTATTGCCCTTTTAGGGTCTTTTATAATTTCATTAGTGATTACATGGCAAATGTTTAAGTCTGTTATGCAATCTAAAATGGCAAGCTGTAATAGCAGCTTTCTAATCACAGTTATTTTACTGGTATTGAGTATGCTCATTACCCAAGTTTATCCTGTCCATTTTGCCATAAAATGTTTAATTTTCATAGCGATTACCACCTTTATGGTACATAAAGGGCTAAAACAAATCAAAGCTTTAAAAATTTGAAAAAGCAGTTTGAAATAATCGCTATTATCATTGTAACCTTATGTTACATTCGCTTTTTTGAACCCTCATTTGTTAGTAATCGACTTCTAAATTACGGACAATTCATTAGCGTATTTATAGCCTTGATTCTTGGGGTGCCTCATATTTTTAAAAACCCAACACGCTTTCGTTTACCGGTACTGATATTGGTCATATCCATTGTGATTTCAATTTTCATGGCTATGTTCTATTGGAATCAGAGCCTACAGCATACGCTACTTGGCACCTATGAACATTTGATTATAGTTTTCTTCTTTTTTATAGCCAGTTCAAAAATCACAGTTCGTGACTTTGAAAAAATTATAATGGGTTTAGGTTTTGTATATCTATGTTTCTTTTTAATTCAGTATGTATCCTTACCGGCTATTCTCTTCGGAAAATCGCATTGGGGTACTGATGAGTTTGTTGAACGTAGGGGTACCATTCGATTTGTTTTTCCGGCAGCTGGGGTTTTCTTTTTAATGAGTTTTATTTCCTTTGTTAAACTTACCGAAAAAGCGAAACCTCGTTTACTATTTATAGGCCTAACATTTCTAGGTATTTTATTACCTATCATTCAGGTTACAAGACAATTTATTGCGGCAGCAGTTCTAATTTTTGGTTTCAATTTTATTAAAAATATTAGTTGGACAAAAAAAATTATTCTGGCAGCCATAATTATATTTACAGTGCCTTTTGTACTTAATATTGATGTGCCTTGGGTTAATGAATTGTTAGATCAAAGTCAATCTGATTTAAGTGAAGGATCAGACTATATTCGATTGCAAGCTGCTGAATATTTTCTTTATGAATTTTCTCCAAATTGGGTAACCGCTACCTTCGGAAATGGGGTTCCGTTATGGAATCAATCTGACTACGGTATTTACATTGCCATGCTTCAATATCAACACGGCTTCTTTCTCGAAGACGTAGGTATTATAGGTTACTATGCCCAAATCGGGATATTTGGTGTTTTGGCGTTTTTATTGATTTGGATCTATTCTTTTTCAATTTCTTTGCCTAAAAAGAATTATTACCTAAAATATTATCTCTGGTTTTTATTAATTACTGGTTTTACATGGTATTCAATCTACCATTATCATTACCTTTTAATAACCACCTTGGTTTTAGGAATGTATCAAAAACTGTCTGACCCAAAACTGCATCTTGAAGATGAATAGTAAAAATAACAGACCTCTTGTAACTGTTGGCATGCCGCTCTATAACGGAGAAAGGTATATGCGTGAAGCTATTGAATCTATCTTAAATCAAACCTATACGAATCTTGAACTGGTTATTGTTAATGACGGCTCTTCAGACACCTCAATTGACATTGTCAACTCTTATGATGACCCTCGAATTCGTTTATTTCACAATGAGCAAAACAGAGGTGTAGCCTATACAAGAAATAGAGTTATCGATTATGCACAAGGCGATTATTTGGCTTGGATGGATTGTGATGATATTAGCTTACCTGACAAAATTGAGCTTCAAGTCAATTTGATGGAAACCCAAAAAAATATTCATGTTTGTGGTACTTCATACCTCTTATTCTTTGAAGACACGGTTTTTTATGAGGATAAGGCCAAACAAGATTATGAAAAAATAAGGGCTAGTTTTGTATTCAAACCTGCGACTATTTTCATGCCTACGGCCATGATTAGAATGCAAATTCTAAAAGATGACCCCATTCGGTTTAATGAAAAACTTTTCATGGCTGAAGACTATGATTTTTTTCAAAGATTTTGCGAAAAATACGAAGCTACTAACATTTCTAAAACCCTATTTAGATACAGAGACAACCCCAATAGTTTAACCCATGGTTATGAAAATAAAAAGCATGAGCGTTATCTATTGAAGAAAGACATTTATGCCCGAATACTTGAAGGAGTTGCTATAAAAGCTGAAGAGTCTGATTTGTTGAATCATGAAAATTGCACCAATGCCATAATGTTTACTGACTTTCAAACCTATTTAGATTGCAGCCAACATTTAAAAACCATTGAAAATGGCAATCTCACTTCAAAACGTTATGATTCTGATGTGTTAAAAAAAGTTTTGCAAGAACAATTCTTTTTTATTTCAAAAAAAGCAGGTGGTTTAGGCCTTAAAACATTACTGTTTTACATTCGTAAATCAATACAATGGAACTACGGTAACGGACTTTCTTCACTAGCTAAAATAACACTTCGGTCAATTTTGCGTTATAAAGAGTATAATTTCAAAAATAAGGTCATCAAAAAGTCCTTGAGCCAACAAAGAAAAGCTTAGCATCCCCCTATGAAAATTTTACATTTAGAACGTAAATTCATTGAAGCTACTGAAACATTTATCGCCAATCAGATAAATGCCTTGGCAAAAGATTCCACTAATTTTGTATTTACACTAAAACATTTAGACAATCTTGAAGTGGCTACTGAAGTTGTGGTACCACCGTATGATTTACGCTCAAACAAGTATCTATCCAAAAAATTCAAGAAGTATTTTATTGAAAAAGAAAAAGAGGTACAACCTGATTTTATTCATGCACATTTTATAACAGACGCCTGTCTTTTTCATTCATTCACAAAAAATCTTGATGTACCAAAAATATGCTCATGCTACGGTTACGACGTAACTGAGGTACCCGTAAAGTTTAAATACCTTTACCGATACTTTTACAAAAAAGCGATAGCTGAATATGATTGCTTTTTAGCCATGTCAGAAGATATGAAAGCTGATTTGATGAAAATTGGCGTGCCCGAAGAAAAGATTATAGTGCACTATCACGGTATTAACACCAAAAATTTTCAACTCTCAAGAACGTATGAATTAAAAGACAATACACTACAATTATTGACGGTTTCTTCATTACGAGAGAAAAAGGGTCATGAAACTGTTTTAAATGCCTTAAAAACTTTAAAAGAGAACAATTCGACCATAAAATTTAAATACCATATTGTAGGTTCAGGAAGTTTAGAAGCTAAATTCAAAAATTTTGTAAAAAACAATACTCTTGAAAACGAGGTTGTTTTTCACGGTCTCATAAAACACGGCGATGCTCTTAAAAAGTTAATTGCTCAAGCTGATGTTTTTGTACACCCCAGTGTGACTACAAAAACTAATGACAAAGAAGGTATACCGGGTGCAATTGTTGAAGCAATGGCGTCAGGCTTACCAGTAATTAGCACCTATCATGCCGGTATACCTGCCGTTATAAAACATGATGTAAACGGTTTACTGATTGAAGAAAGAGATGCCAAGCAAATGGCAATTTACATCAGTGATCTTTATAAAAATGATGTTAAAAGAAAACAACTAGGTCAAAAGGCACTTACCTTTGCAGCTGAAAACCTTGATTTCATGAATAAGGCTGAAGATTTAAAAAATATATACAGGCAACTCGCTCAAAATAAAGCCAAGTGAAACAAAAGAAAATAATTTTAGTGAGTTCAAAAGGAGGGCATTTTGCCCAACTTCTTTGCCTTGAAAAACTTTTTGTGAAGTATGATTATCTTCTTATTACTGAAGAATCAAAATCAACAAAACCTTTGACCGATCAATACAATATGAAGTTTTTGAAATCAAGATCCGAAGGTAAAGGTCGTGGTTTGTTATTTATATGGATTTTAATTGTCAACTCATTCTTAACATTGAAAATTTTCTTTAAACATTTCCCAAAGGTTATTATCACAACCGGAAGCCATACGGCCTTACCTGTTTGTATTCTAGGAAAACTTTTGGGTATTAAAGTGGTTTATATTTTATCATACGCCAGGGTAAATACAGAAGAAAGAACAGCTTCTTTCTTATACCCAATAGTTGATAAATTCATTGTTCAATGGCCTGAGATTCAAGAAAATTATCCTAAATCTGAATATTTAGGACCTATCTATTAAAATAGACTTATGATTTACGTAACCCTTGGCACTTTTCCTACCCCTTTTACAAGACCATTAGAGGCTTTAGATGATCTGTGTAAAAAAGGTGTCATTACTGAAAAAGTAATTGTGCAATGTGGTTACACCAAATTTAAAACTGACCACCTTGAAATGATTCCGTTTGTTTCTCCTCAAGAAATGGAACAGTATATTGAACAGGCAAGATTAGTGATTACCCATGCTGGCACAGGTTCTTTGGTACAACCTGTAAAAATGGAAAAATTGGTTATTGCCATACCCAGACTCTTTGAATACCATGAACACGTTGATGACCATCAGCTAGAAATTTATACCAAATTTGTGGAATCAAATTACGTGTATCCTTGGAACAAAGAAGATAATTTAGAAACTATTTTATCAGAAATTGAAAATTACAAACCATCAAAGTTCGTATCAAATAAAATTAAGATTATCGACAATCTTGAAGACTATATTGAAGGTCTTTAATCTGCATAAAGTTCATTGACCACTATACGCCTATACTTATCATTAATTTCATCTTGAAATTGAGTTGAAGCCATTTCAGACGTCATTTTTTCAAAAGAATTATTAGCACTAAAACTGAGCATTTTTTTTGCTAAATCTTGTGCCTCAATTTTTGAAATAAGTCCGTTTTTAGAAACATCTACATATTCTTTTAAACCACCAGCTTCGGTTACCAAAACAGGTCTATTTAAAGCAATAGCGGTCATAATGACTCCGCTTTGAGAGGCATCTAAATAAGGGCAAACAATAAGTTTAGAATTTTGAATAATTTCAACCAATTCACTATTTGATAGATGCTTTTGAATAACCTTAAGATTCGGCATGTTTTTTACCTTATCATAATTGGGTTGATAGTTACCAAAAGGGTTTCCTGCAATAACAAAATTTTCAGTTGAAGTGGTTTTGTTAACGATATTGATTGCTTCAATGAACATTTCAATGCCTTTGTACTTTGAAATCCGTCCAACAAATGAAATATTTTTTGGTGCTAATTTAGCATCGCCCTTGAAATTAGCGTAATAACTAAAGGGCAACAATAATGAATTTACCACTGTTTTTTCTGGGGCTAATTGCTCTTGCAATTGTGCTTTGCTGTAGTTTGAAAAAGTCACAAATTTAGAGCACCATTTATACAATGAATTATGAATTATAGCACTTACCCTATCTTCTTCGCCAGAATGTGGTTTTGGGTCATGAACATTCAGAATTAGCTTTTTACGTTTTCTAAACAAAAAGGGCAATTGAAAAATTTGACGATTGATATAACTGTCAAAATGTATATGTGCTGGTTTAAAACTAGTAATTAAGGTGTTTAATTTTCGTGTAGTTGAAATGGCATTTATAGAACCCATCTTATGATAAATACAAAACTTAACACTTTTACAGTGCTTAAAATAGGGCGCAAATGATTCTAGTTTCCAATCATGTTGTATGGTTTTAAAATCAACAATAGTTTTATGATTTTCTAAATTGACCCCTCTTAAGTCTATAATGTTTTTAAACACTTGAGTAGGAGAAAGTGTGATAATGACATTAAAATCAGTCACTTCTTGGCTCGCTAATTTAATATGCTCAATGGCCCCATCTAAATAAGAAATATGGGTTATAAAAACTACTGAGGTATTTTTCAAATCTTTTGGCTTACTTTAATTCATTTGTTAGTTCATCTAACAATTTGCTAGTATTCAAATCACGACCGCATTTGTTTAAATGATACCATTGGTTATACCAATATTCATCATCATAAATTGAATGCTCAAAGCTATTGATAAACGGAAAATTCTTTGTTAAAAACGTTATTCTTTCCTCATTGATAAAGTAATCATCTTCTTTCACTACCGGATATCGAAACCAAACTTTTGAATCAAAAGAAGATGCTAAATGATTCAACATTTTCTTCAAATATTTTTCATCAAAGTTGCCACTTTGAATATTGAACGAACCTTCAAGTTTTTCACATGATAAAAAATCAGTTAAGGTATCAGCCTCTGTTTCAAAGCTAAAATGAGGTTTGGTCTTTATTTCTTGTTGGTTAGGTTTTTCTCGTAACATTTTAAAAGTGTCACTCGTTTTTATGTTAATGGTAGCCTTTAAAAATTCTAATGGAAAATCTCTAGCTGCTGAATTGAATAATTCAGTTGAAAAACCTTTTTTTCCTTTGCTTCCTAAGGGGATGAGTTTGTCTGCTTCATATAAACTGTGCGGTAAGCAAAAAATTAGTATATCATCTTTTTTAGGATTCAATTTTTTTAATTTGTGCATGGTTGCATATAAACCGCTGGGCTCATTTAGGTTGCATCCCACCACATTATAACCATCAAAAGTACTTTGCAATAGTTGGTAATCATAGTTAAAATCTAGATTTGAAGAGCCTACCAAAATAATTCGTTTTTCAGAGGCATTCGAACCGTAAAAATTTAAACTATCATTTGCGTTCAAATTAGTATACACTAAGGCAAGTTGAATTAGTTTGAAGGCGATTACCAACAAAATAAAGGAAAGTGTATATTTTATAAATTTATTCATATGCTAAAAATCAAAATATATAAATTCTTGAGAGGCTGAATTGCCGTAGTTGTCTACTATGATAATCGCAAGTATGAAATAAAATATATAAAGAATCGCTTTCGGAATCTTTCTTCTAAATTCTATTGGGTTTTGTTTTTCTCTGCCCACCCATTCAACTAATAAGAAAAAGGATAGATACATGAGAACCAACCAAACCTTATTCGTGAATTGAAAGGCCACTGCACCATCAGTAAAAGAAAATATTCCCTTAATAATTTCTAGAGCCTGCGTGATGGTTTCAGCTCTAAAAAAAATCCAAGCAATTACGGTTAAAGAAAAAGTTGTAATAATGTTTATGAAATCTCTTATGCCGATAAAAAATGAGCCGTTTCCTACTATTTCAATATTATTTCGGTTTTTATTCAATAATAGTAGTGGTAAAAAATAAAAGGCATTCAAGGCACCCCAAACGAGATAGGTCCAATTCGCACCATGCCAAAATCCGCTGACAATAAAAATGATAAAGGTATTCTTAATCTTTTGCGAAGTACCACCGCGACTACCTCCTAAAGGAATGTATAAATAATCTCTAAACCATGTTGACAACGAAATGTGCCATCTACGCCAAAATTCAGCAATATCTCTCGAGAAATACGGGAAAGCAAAATTTCGCATCAAATTAAAACCAAACAATCGAGCCGTACCTATTGCGATATCACTATAGCCTGAGAAATCGCCGTAAATTTGAAAGGTAAAAAACAAAGCCCCTAAAATAAGACTATGCCAGCCGTAATCAGTATGGTTGTTGAATATCATATTGGCAAAAACAGCACAATTATCAGCAATAACTATTTTTTTGAAAAAGCCCCATAACATCAATTGCATTCCGCTCTTTGCCAAATCATAATCAAATTTCTTTTTTACTGAAAACTGCGGTAATAAATTAGTTGCTCTCTCAATAGGACCTGCAACAAGCTGTGGAAAAAAGCTAACATAGGCAGCAAAATTTATAATGCTTTTTTCAGCTTTCATTTTCTTGCGATATACATCAATGGTATAACTTAAAGTTTGAAAGGTGTAGAAACTTATACCTACTGGCAGAATGATATTCAGACGTGAAGCTTCAAAACTTTGCCCGAACATAGTAAATGCTTGAGTAAAAGAGTCTAAGAAAAAGTTGAAATACTTAAAGAAAAAGAGCACTCCTAAATTAATGACTAAACTAGTTATCAATAATGCCTTTGAGTTTTTATCATTTGTTGACTTCTCAATTTGTTGACCAATAAAATAATCAACCAAAGTGCTCATTAAAATTAGAAAGAGAAAGCGCCAATCCCACCAACCATAAAAGAAATAGCTCGCCCCTACCAAAAATAAATTTTGAATAGCTCTTGCCCTGTCGTTTAGCAGCCAATAAATAGCAAAAACAAGGGGGAGAAAAAGGCTAAATTCTAATGAATTAAAAAGCATACGGGAAGTCTTTTTACCAAAACATCTAAATTAAAATTAGCGGTTTTGATAGTATAAATTTAAGTCAATTAAACTAAATGCTAAAAGACTTTAAGGGTAATAAGATAAAGGGCTTTATAAATCGTCAAAACACTTTGCTTCAAATTTTACAATGCAGTTTAACCCAAATTTTGACCCATTGAAAATTAAATATTTACACAATACACAGATGTATTTTTGGCAATTTATAGGTCTAAAGCGAGGTTTTACTCTTCTACACCCAATTTTGACGTCTTTATACACTTAATTGAAGACAAAAATTCTACTGATAATGGTTTTTATGGTATTTTTATCAAAATTAATTGTGCATTCTAATAATACAGGGTTTAATAACCCTCACAACGGATATAGCACGAAAGAAACCTATTTGTAATGAAAAATTATAGCATATTGTTTAAAAGTGTGTTACCCACTTTGACAAGCTTAAGATTAAATTCATCTTTCTACGTAGTTATTAGCGTAATAGCACTTTGCTTTTTAAGTTCATGTGCCAATCAAAAAAGTGCTATTTATTTTGATAAAGTAGCACAAGGTGGATTTACATCACCCGCAGAAGATTTAGAACCAATTATTCAAAAAAATGACCTTTTGAGCATAACAGTGAGTAGCCCGAATGTGACAGCAGCAGAACTCTTTAACCAACAAAATGACGCAGCTGCTAAACTCTCAAATAATTCAGGAGGTTCAAGCAAAGTTAGTGGCTATTTAGTAGGTCAAGATGGTCTATTAAGATTTCCAATTCTCGGTAATATTCAAGCGGCAGGAAAATCAAAAAAACAAGTTCGTCAACTAATTACGTCGCTGCTCATAGAAAGACAATTATTATTAGACCCCATTGTTGATATTCGTTATCTGAATTACAAAATATCGGTATTAGGCGAAGTGAAAAATCCAGGAGTTTTAATCATTGATAATGAGCGTATTTCAATTTTAGAAGCCTTAGGTCTCGTTGGCGATATTACAATTTATGGTCGTAGAGATAATGTTTCTTTGATACGAGAAGAAAACGGTGTAAAAAATATTCATGTTTTAGATTTAACTTCGACTGAAATTTTTGATTCGCAATACTATTATTTGCAATCAAATGATATTCTTTATGTTAAGCCAACAAAAGGAAAAATAGCTGGCGCCAGCGAACTCAAACAATGGATTCCAGTAATTTTAAGCGCCATTTCACTGGCTGTTGTTACTGTTGTTACCGTTACACGTTAGTTTTTTATGTCATTCGTCTTGAATTCTGAATTTTATAACGATTTAAGATATTAATAACTAAGGTTTTGCCCTAGAATATTTAAATTTGTTGCCTTAAACCGTTACAACAAGCCCCGTTTGTAACGTGATCATTAAATTTAACCATACGGGTTTGTCATAAAATTCAATTACATGTCTGGCAATCTAAAAAATGCGTATCCGAAACAAAATTTGTTTAATCAATTCGTAAACAAATTTTTACCTTTCTGGCCTTTAATTATTGGTTTCGTAGGTTTATGTATGTTATTAGCATTTTTATATGGTGTCACTGCTGATAAATTTTATGAATCTTCTGCTGCACTTTTGATCAACGATGAAAAAAAAGGAGTTGACGATGCTGAAATGATTGAGTCTATTAATTTTTTCAAGACAAAAAAAATTGTAGAAAATGAAATCGAAGTTATCAGTTCAAGAGAAGTCATCAAAAAGGTGGTTCATGAATTGGCATTGTACGCGCCTATTGAAGAGAAAAAAACGTTTAGATCAATAACGGCCTACGAAACATCACCCGTAAGAATTCGACTCAAAAAACCTGAAAATAAATCGAACTACTTAGAAGAAACTGAGTATTCTTTTCAGTTTGATTTTGAAAACAAAAAAGTACTTATTGATGACCTAAGTTATCCTATTGATGAATGGCTACCTAACCCCTTTGGTGGCGGCGAAATAATGTTCTTTACTAATCCAAAAAGTGATATTTACCAAACAGGTAAAACTTTTTACTTCAGATTCGTTAGTCCTAGAATCATTACTGAACTAATTTTTGAAAGTTTAAGTGCAAAAGCCTCTAGTAAGCTGTCAACGGTTATACGTTTAGATTACAAAACTCAGAATGCCACTTTAGGTGAAGATATTTTAGGCGCATTGATAAAAGCCTATAAAATGACAGCCGTTGAAGATCGTGATGAGGTTGCCAATAATACCTTAGAATTTATTGAAAGTAGGATGGATGAAGTGGGTCTTGAACTAGAAAATGTTGAAAAAGAATTAGAAGAATACAGGGCGCAAGAGGGGGTTATTGATTTAAGTAAACAAGGTAATATTTATCTGCAAAATGTTGGAGATTACGATCGCCAACTAACCGACATCAATATCAAACTTTCTATACTTGACAAAGTAAGTAGGTATGTAAATTCTAAAGGAAATAAATCAGGTATGGTTGTACCTTCAACTATGGGGGTTAATGATCCTATCTTATCTCAATTACTAGCTGATTTATATGATGCAGAGATAGAGTATGCTCGATTAAAGCAAACCACTGCAATTAATAACCCAATATTGGTTTCAATTAGAAATCAAATTGACAAATTAAAGCCGAGTATAAAAGAAATTATCAATAATCAACGTGCCAATTTAAGAGGAAGTAGATCCAATATAAGTTCAACCAGCGGAAAATATAATAAGGCGCTACAACTGCTTCCTGAACAAGAAAGAAAACTTATTGAAATTACGCGTAGAAAAGAGAATGCCTCTGGTCAGTTTGAGTATTTAGTACAAAAAAGAGAAGAAACAGCCCTTTCCTATGCACCTATAAGTAATGATGTCAAAGTTATTGAATCACCACAAACAACCTTAACTCCAGTAAGTCCTAAAAAAACATTGATGCTTTTTATGGCGTTTATGGCTTCGCTCGGTTTCAGCATGGCCGTTATTGCCGGACGTGATTTAATCTCATCAAAAATATTGTACCGCGCTGAATTAGAGAATTTCATCGAACTTCCTGTTATTGGCGAATTATCACACATTGAAGAAGAAACGGAAGATACTCTTGAACCTGCAATTACTGAGAAATTACCACTCTTGGAAAGAGGAAAACAGATATTAAAGACTTTTAATGCCAAGTTTACCAAACCTCTAAAAAGAAAAAAAGGTCCTTTAACTACTGAGAATGATGACATATTTATAGTGGATCAATTTCGTCAACTACTGGCGTATCTAGGATTTTATAATAGAGTGAAAAAAGTAAAAAAGTTACTGATAACCTCGAGCATTCAAGGTGAAGGAAAAAGTTATGTGAGTTATAATTTAGCACAAACATTAGCTTTTTCAGGTAAGAAAGTTGCGCTACTTGATATGGATTTACGTAACCGCAAAATTTCAACCTTAAACGAATTTGATAACGTCTTAGGTATTAGCGACTATCTTTCAGGAAATCTAAGTTATAAGCATTTGGCAAAACCTATAGGTGAATATCAATTACACGTATTTCCAGCGGGTACAAAAGCCATAAACTCATCAGAACTTTTAACCAGTGATAAATTAGATGAATTGATTAAAACCCTTGAACAAGAATATGATTTCATTCTATTTGACACGCCACCCATAAATTTAGTTTCTGATGCCCAAACCTTAAATCATTTTTGTGATAAATCTATTTTAATTGTTCGACATGGTTTTACTCCCAAATTTGTCATTGAACATTTAGATGAAAACATTATAGCCAAAGATTTTAAAAATTGCTCCGTAGTTTTTAACGGTGTGAAAAATAGAGGTATGGTTAATAAATACAGCTATGGTTACGGCTACGGTTATGTTGAACCACAACAAAATGCTAAAGGGGTACCTGCGGTTTAATTTCAGATTAAACTGTACTATAATTCTTGAACAAGGTTTTTTAACTACCTTTAGATTCAGCCCTAAAATTGATGATAAAAAAGGTATTTAAATTAGCTTTTTACCTCTTTCTAATTGCGCTACTCGCAATTGTATTGAGCTATTACGCCATTACCAGTGCAACAGAAGGTAAAACATTTAATCAAGTTGAAAACATTGCAAAAAATCGTGTAGGTCTTGTTCTAGGCACTTCAAAAAAGCTAGTAGGGGGTACCAATAATCTTTATTATAAATATAGAATTGATGCCACAATAAGGTTATATAAAGCTCAAAAAATTGAATATATTCTTGTTAGTGGCGATAATAGCACACCCTATTACAATGAACCCAAAAGCATAAAACAAGATTTAATAAAAGCCGGAGTTCCTTCCGAAAAAATATTTTTAGATTATGCCGGCTTCAGAACGCTAGATTCAATGGTCAGGGCAAAAGAGGTTTTTGGTTTGCAGCAAGTTACCGTCATCTCACAAAAATTTCACAACCAACGGGCCATATATCTGGCCAAAAAAAAAGGCTTAGAGGCTATTGGCTATAACGCACAAGACGTATCAGTTAATACAGGTTTAAAGGTTCAGCTAAGAGAATCATTAGCACGAGTTAAGGTTTTCATTGATCTACTTATCAACACGCAACCCAAGTTTTTCGGTGAGCACATTGAAATCAAGTAATTTTCACTTCATAAAAAAATGTATTTTAGAGTCGACAACCTGAGGTAAGGTCGATGAATACTCAATGAGTAAAACAGTACATTTCACGTACTGTTTGATTAGAGCAGGTTGGTCATATTAGATAGTTAATTGAAAAGCAATTCATTACTTAAAAGTTATATCATCAATGAAAACGCTGCTTAAAAATTTGGGTCCCGGTTTGCTTTTTGCAAGTATGGCTATTGGCACATCGCATCTTGTACTTTCAACAAAAGCAGGGGCGCAATACGGTTGGGTCATGGTCATACCTATTATTTTGGCTAATGTTTTAAAATATCCCTTTTTTGAATTTGGAGTACGCTATACCAATGTCACTGATAAAACCTTAATTGAAGGGTATCTCAATCGCGGTAAAGCCTATCTCTGGTTTTATGCTTTTATAACACTTTTTTCAACATTTACCATATTAGCAGCGCTATACACAGTTACTGCTGGCTTGTTTATCAATCTTTTTGAAATTGCTAACCTATCTCTGACGCACATTGCTCTCGGTCTGTTTGCACTGATTAGCGGCCTCTTAATTATTGGTAGGTACAAATTCTTAGAAGTTTCTTTGAAATTCGTGGTATCTATACTATTTATGGCCTTAGTGGTAACCACCGGCTTAGTAATTTATAACGGTCAAGTAACTCCTTCTGAAGATTTCGCACCTACACCACTTTTTGAAAATGCTAGTATTTTGTTTTTAATAAGTTTAATGGGATGGATGCCAACCACCGTTGAGGCTTCAAGTTGGGTCAGTTTATGGAGTGTTGAGAAATGGAATTCAGAAAATATGAAACCGAACTTAAAAGAATCGCTTCAAGAATTTAATTCGGGATATTTTATTACGGCAATTTTAGCAGTTTTCTTTCTAATTATAGGATGGTTTACATTGTACGGCACCAATACTACTCTTAGCAATAATTCAGTCGTTTTTGCGGATCAAGTGGTTGGATTATTTACCACTCATATTGGATCTTGGGCGTATATATTTATAGCTGTTTCAGCGCTTGCAACAATGTTCAGCACTTGCATGACTGCTCATGATGCTGTTGCAAGAGTAAGTATTGATATTATCGATAAACTCGCACCAAAATTAAAACTTGAAGGTAGCAAAGTCCATTTCGCAATAGCAGTCTTGTTTTTAGCCCTAGTTAACTTTATAGTAGTAGCGGTCTTCTCAGCGAATATGGGAAAATTGGTAGCCATAGCTACTTTTGTTTCTTTTGTTGTAGCCCCAATTATTGGTTTTATGAATCTAAAAAATGTGATGAGCGAAGAAGTACCTGTAAACGTTCGTCCTAAAAAATGGCTTCAAGCGTTGGCCTACTTGGGCATAATTTTCTTGGCCTTTTTCTCACTGTACTATCTTTATCTTGAACTTTTATAAATCGCTTTTACTTTAACTCATCATAATTAACGACAACAAAATGAGTTCTCTTATTTTGATTGTGCAAAAACTCTAAGCAATACACGCCGTTTTTGCAATTATTCAAAATCTTTTCTTCGCCATAACCAATAGCTTGAACAACGTTACTTGTTGACACCCCTTTACTCAATAAATACCCCTTGATGGCATCAGCGCGTAATTGAGAGATATTCTTATTAGTCTTGGTGTACCCCCTACTATCAGTATGTGTTTCAATTCGCAATTTTATTCCTGGAAATCGCTCAACCACCTGAACCACTTTGTCTAACTCTGCTGTTATAGCTTCAGTTAAATCACTTTTACCTTTAGCAAAATAGAATTTATTAATCGATACGACTTTTTGACCTTCAACATCTTCAATCAAATCATCCAAATTAACAATACCTAAATTGAAGTCATTAGAATCTAGACTACCTGAATAGGAACCGGTGAAAACAGAATATCCTTCTTTTGTAGATTGAACAATTACTTTATCTTGATAAGGTATTTCAATACTGTATTTACCATAAGCGGAAGATTTGATAGTTTTTATTACCGTACCATTTGCACCAATAACTCGAACTTGAGCATCAGACAAGCCTTGATTGGTATTTAAATCAACAACATTACCTTTAATGGCTATAGTTTTCAAGCCAGGTTTTTCATTCATTGTAAATCCGTACAGATCATCACCACCCCTTCCGCCAGGTCTATTTGAAGCAAAATAACCATATAATTTTTGTGCTTCATTCTCTTTAATTATAAACCCAAAATCATCAGCTTCTGTATTTATACCATTTCCCAAATTAACAGGAATACTAAACCCATCATCACTTTGAATATTTGATCTGTAAACATCCATACCGCCTATTCCGTAGAAAATATCCGATGAAAAATATATGCTTCCATCATAAATGTAAGGTGCTATTTCATTACCAGGGGAATTAATTCTAGGGCCTAAATTAATTGGTTCAGACATAATTTGACCATTATTAACATATACATAGTAGATATCTGTACCCCCATAACCATCTTCAAAATTTGCGGCAAAAAATAATTTCTCTGTTTTACTATCAAAAAACGGATAATAAAAGGAGGTGCTTAAATCGCGTAGCATGAATCTGAAAAACCCATTGTTATACACCATACCAATGGCTAAGGCATTTTTGCCATTCTCGTTAAAAGCCAGCTCACCATCTTCTGAATTAGACAAAATGTAAAAAAATCGATTGTCTTCTTCAACATAAAAAGGTGTTGATTTATGATATTTTGAATTCGGTAGAAAATTAAACTTCTTTGCATTAGCTAACCTTCCATTTGGTGTTATTCTTGCTTCATAAATATCTAAAAAAGTACTGGATGCATACTTACTTTTTCGCTTTGAACTTCTTGAACTACTAAAAAGTAATTTATCTTTAAAAATAGTGGGCGAAAAATCATCTTTATCACTATTTTCAAGACTGCTAAAAACATCTATAGTATTTGAAGTTTCGGTATTGTCTTTTAGTAATTGAAAATTAAATTCTGCGTTTTCTTTTAGTTCTGTGGCTAACAAATCTTTTTTAGAGCTCCATATTTTGGCAAGCATTTTTTCTTTTTTGCTTCGAACTAAACTTTGAAGCATCATATTAATGCGATTTTTATCTTTTATTGGCTCCTGAACTTCACAATTTAAATATGTCTTTGCAGCTTCTTCAAATTTTGCAGTTTTAAAATAGGAGTCTGCAAGGTTAAGCATTTGACTTTTAGACAATTCAAATCCATCGGCTTTTTCTTGAAGATAAGCCTTAATCGCTGTCTCATAATTATAAGTAAAAAAGTATTTGTCACCTTCAGAATCAAATTCCTGACCGTGCATCAAAAATGAAGTAACAAAAATCAGGATTGTAATAATTAGTTTCATTTTCATTTATTAGAAAAATCTTGGTGTGTCAATTTGCTTGATTTTACCTTTTGACTTTTTCGTTTTTGATCGTTCTGAAGTACCTCCTAAGTAAAATTTTAATATTAACTCATGCGAACCACTATTGAACTCACCTAAGGCATTGGTATTAAAATCATATGAATAACCCAAAAAGGTACCCTGAGATACTTGAAAACCTGCTAAACCACTTACTGCATTATTAAATCGATAAGAAGTACCCACGGTTAATTTGCTATTGATTAAAAAATTAGCAGACAAATTCACATTTAGCGGGGCACCACCAATGTAATTCATTAAAAATGCTGGTTTAAATTTTAAGGTTTCAGATAAATCAAATACATATCCCCCTAAGATATTAAACTGAATTCTATCTTCAACAATTGAAGCAACCTCATCTGTAAAAGAATCATCAGCTAAAAAATTAGGAATAGAACCCCCAAAATACCACGTATCTCGTCCATAGATAAAGAAACCCGCTCCTATTGTTGGGTAAAATTCGTTGATATTATTAACTCCCAAAATTGGTTCTCCTGGATTTTCAAAACTTCCTTTAGAGAAATCAACGTTTAACAAGGCACCCCCTGCATCAATTCCAAACGACATTTTTGCATTCTCACTGATATCAAATTGATACGAAAAAGCGGCGTTGAAAAAAGTTTGTTGTACGGGTCCTAATTGATCACTAATCACATTAAAGCCCATACCCAAATGCTCATTTGCTAAAGGAATATTTGAACCTAAACGTATTGTTCTTGGTGCCCCCGGTAACGAAATCCATTGGGCTCTATACGTGGCCAAAATTTCTAAAGATTCAGTAGTACCTACATAGGCCGGATTAAAGCTGCCTATATTATACATATATTGCGTGTACTGAGGTTCTTTCTGAGCCTGTACACTATTCGATGCAACTAGAATAAATGCAAAGAACAGGACATAGTGCCTAATGATGTTACTTCTTACTGTATCTGTCATTGCACTATTATCTTATAAGCTGAATCCAGCCTTTTTTAAATTCGGATCCGTTTCCGATGTTAATACTCATGGTATAATAATAGGTGCCCTCCGGTGCATCATCTCCTTTCCATGTACCGTCCCAAACTTCATTAGTCATCCTATCATTTGCTTCATAAACCACATTGCCATACCTATTAAATATCTGAATATTGTAGATAATCTCAGCCTCTAGTCCGGTAACAGGATGTCTTCGATTAATGGTTAAAACATCATTTGTACCATCACCATCAGGTGAAAATTGATTATAAAGAAAACCTATTTCTGCTACATTAGCACTACCCACTTGAACTTCTGCACTTGCTTGATTGTTTTCTGTATTTTCGTCTTCTGGCAAAGAACCTACAATCATAGCTGTATTAGTATAGGTACCTCTTTCAGGTACATTTACGGTTAATTCAAGAGAGATTTCTGAATCAAATTCTAGGCTCTCAATCGACCAAATACCCGTACTCTCATCATACGAAGATTCGCCACCGGCTATCGCACTTATAAATACAAATCCGCTAGCCTGATCAATTAAGTCGCTAACTTCAATATTAGTAAAATCAATTTCTTCAATTGATGTATTTTTTACCGTAAGAACAAATTTAACGTCATCACCCACCAACGGATTTGGGTTTAACGCTATTTTTTCTATGGATAAATCAATATTATTAGCATTCACAACGTTCAATGAAACTGTTTCACTGACGTCATTTGAAGGGTTTGAATCTGTTTGAAATACATCAAGTAGCTCGGCTGTATTTGTATAAACACCATCTTGAATTATAGTAACAGCTATTTCTAAGGTGGCACTTTCATTTGGTTCGATAGCCATAATATTCCACTCTCCATTATCAGGATTATATTGAGCATCATCAGGACTATGAGAAACATAGTCAAAACCACTTTCTAATAAATCACCGATAAGAATACTACTTGCAGTCTTATCTGAATTATTATTTACCGTAATTGTAAAAATAACATTATCACCCACTTGGGCATCAGTATTATTCACTGATTTTAATACCTCTAAATCGACCACTGCATTACAAAAACTATTTTCTGGATTTGGGTCACAAGGGTTAAAAGGGTCTGAATTCAATAGCGCCTCATCACTATCCGTAATACCGTCAGAATCACTATCACAAATTCCGTTCATCGTATTTGGAGAACAGGGGTTTGAATTCTCAGGATCAACTTGATTCACGACTCCATCATTATCAGCGTCTAGAATATTAGAATCTAGCGCATCAATAAATTCATCACCATCTTCATTTAAAGGATTATTGATATCGCTACCCACTTCAACACCGTCATTAATTCCGTCACCATCTGTATCTTGTTCATTTGGATTTGTACCCAAACTAGCCTCAACACCATCAAGCAAGCCATCTAAATCGCTATCTACATCACAATTATTAACAGAAATAGTAATTACCTGTGATTCATTCATACAAGGTGCTTGAGCCCCAACCGTGGTAAATGTAAACACATAAGCACCTGATGTTCTACTTTCAAAATTTATGATATTATTTGAAGGTAAAGTGATATTTTCTCCGGCTGGACCATTATTAAATTGCCAATTACCTGCATCTTGCCCAGTTAACAGATCATCAAGGTCAACAATAGTAGGGCCATTATTTGCCACGTTACAAGCCGAAGCTAAACCATCATCATTGACGGGCACACCTGCTGAAGTTTGAGGAACAACAATTGCTTCAACAGGAATACGAGGTTCGGTTGTACAACCATTAAAAGTGGCCTCTACATAAAATGTTGTGGTCTCGTTTACATTCGGTGAAAAAGTTTGACCCGTACCAGCAATGGAATTACTAGCCATTGTCGTGTACCAGTTAATTGTAGCGTTACTACCGTCAACTGTAGCCATTGCTGTAAAGGTAACCTCCCCTGGGCCACATCTTGTTTCATTATTACCAACTGTTAAAATAGGTAATTGTCTAATTACAATAGTTATCATTAAAGCCTCACTAGCACATTCATTGACATCATCCCAAAAGAATCCAAAATAGGTCGCTCCAGCAGAAATATTGATTTCACTTGAAGTTAGATGTGCATTTTGATTCGAAACATTACTTAAGGTACTCCATCTTAATTCAGTACTTGGGGGAGGTGTCGTGTTCGTAAAATCATCTAAATCAAGGCTAATTATTTCGTTATTTTCAGTATCACTGCAGTAATTGGTTTCAGGTGCATTGGGCGCCAATTCAGGGGCATTAGTACCTGCAATACAAGGATTGCATCCTGTAACTGCTATTGTTACATCAATATCTGATGAAACACAAGGCGCAACCCCATCAACCAAATAATTAAAAACATAGTCATCATCTGGTTCGCCATTAAAATTTACCACATTACTTGCATTTATTCCTGGATTACCTGTACCACCCGAAACATATGACCATGTACCGCCAGTATCTTCTCCAGAAATAGTATTGTCTAAATCAATGGTGGTTGATACACCGAACCCTGACTCATTACAACGTGTAAAATTTCCTGCTGATGTTCCTGCATTAGGAGAAATATTTAGAGTTATTTCAATTTCTAAAGTAGGACTAGCACACGTATTGTCTTCATCCCAAAAGAATCCATAATAAATACCTCCAGCAGTGACATTGTTCACTTGATTATTGGTCAAATGATCAGTCTCAACCGTTGGATTACTATTGGTACTCCAAGTTAAATTTGTACCCGGTGGTGGGGTTGATGATATATAATCATTTAAACTTACCGTAATATCATCACAAAATTCGGTGGGAGTAGCGGTTTCTATTTCTGGAGCTTCATCACCAGCCTGACAATCTACACAGGATGATACCATAATAGGAACGTCAATATTTGCCGATTCACAGGGGGCATCACCTTCAAGCTCATAATTAAAAACATATGTATCGGCTGGCTCGCCAAGAAAACTTACCACCCCTGCATTAGTGATACTTATTGGGTCATTACCTCCAGAGACATAAGTCCAAGTTCCACCCGTATCTTCTCCATTTATAGCATTATTAAGATTAATCGCGGTACCAAATTGCTGTCCGGTTTGATTACATCTAACATTATTATTATTTAAACTACCTGTTTCAGGAGTAGAATTAATTACTACTTCAACTTCTAAAACGGGACTAAAACAGGAATCATCATCAGCCCAATAGAGTCCGTAATACGTATTCGATTCTGTTGCTTGAGCGCTTGACAATAAATCAGCTGGTACTGTTGGGTTCGGGTTTAAACTCCACCGTAAAGAAGAACCCACTGGTGCACTTGCCGCACCACCAACCACAAAAGTATTTAAATTGATACTATCTACATCACAATATTCAGTATCTGTTGCAGTATTTAAACTAGGTGCTTCAGTACCCGCAGCACAGAGATTTAGAGTATTAATTATGGTTATTGTCGCAATATTGTTATCTGGGTCAATACTAAATAATGGGTTATTAACACTTGTCAAGGTCATAATAACCGTCTCGTTACCCTCATTTAGAAAATCTTCTAAGGCTTCAAGACCTATATGTCTTGTTGTTGTAAAAACTGTAGGATATACGACAGCTGTTTGAGCAGCATTTACGGCCGGACCGGTCAATTCAAAATCATCATTTATGCCTGAATCATTAGCGGTACCACTTAATGTAAAACCAATATTTAAGGGTACGCCTTGACCTTTTCCTTTATCAAGTACAATTCTAAAATTACCCGTATCAACAATTCCTTCTGTTGCTTCATCGTCAAAAGCAGGGTTTAAAATATCAAAAGAGACAATACCGGTGTCATTATCAAAAATGATTGCAGAGGCCGAATCTTGGGTACCAATGGTTCCGTTATTCGCAGATATTAATTCAATTTCTACTGATTCATTACCTTCTACGATATCATCATCAACGATAGCGGTAATTATTACTTGTGCGGTTGGAGCAAGGTTATTCAAAGTTACAGTACCAGAAAGAGCATCATAATCAACTCCTTCTATGGCTAAACCTGTTAAGTTGTAATTAACGGTTGTTGCAGGTCCTGTGAGTGGTGCCCTTGAAATTTCAAAAATAATGTCATTAGGCGCACCAGCAGCAACTTCATTTCCAGAATCATCAAATGCAATTACAGACACCACTTGTGCAGTTGACAGGCTTGTAATGAATATAAATAATACAATAAGCGCACCTTTGAATGCATCAACAGAAGGTATAAAGCTTAAAAAAAAAGTCTTTTTCATTTTCATACTTTGTACATTGAATTCAATAATTCAAACTCAAGCAAAAACAAGCGAAAAGCATCTGTAAAATTTGGGATTCAATAATACAAAAAAAAGGCGCTTCACTGACCATTAAACGTTTTAAATCACTGAAATATAGATGAATGACCTCTGTTATTTAACATAATTTATAGATCTAGATTAACCCCTGCCGTTTCACTTTCTCTGTTAATTTTGCGAATCAGCCCTTGTAACACCTTACCAGGCCCAACTTCAGTAAACAATGTAGCACCATCATTAATCATATTTTGAACACTTTGTGTCCATTTAACAGGGGCTGTTAATTGCGCTATTAAATTCTCTTTTATTTCATCAGAATTACTCGTTGATTTTGCTGTAACATTTTGATATACAGGGCATAAAGCTTTTTTAAACGTTGTGTTTTCAATAGCTGTAGCCAATTCTTCACGAGCTGGCTCCATTAAAGGCGAGTGAAACGCACCACCCACAGGAAGCATTAGTGCTCTTCTTGCCCCTGCATCCTTCAATTGTTCACATGCTTTTTCAACTGCCGCAAATTCTCCAGAAATCACTAGTTGTCCTGGACAGTTATAATTGGCAGCCACCACATTTCCGTCAATCGCTTCACAAATTTTTTCAACCACGGTATCTTCCAATCCTAAAACAGCTGCCATTGTACCTGATTTCATTTCGCAAGCCTTTTGCATAGCTAAAGCTCTTTGCGATACTAATTTTAAGCCGTCTTCAAAATCCAAAACTCCGTTGGCAACTAAAGCAGAAAACTCACCTAACGAGTGACCTGCAACCATATCAGGTTTAAATCTATCACCCATTACCATTCTCAAAATAACTGAATGTAAAAAAATTGCCGGCTGGGTTACCTTAGTTTCTTTTAATCCCTCAGCTGTACCTTCAAACATCATGTCAGTAATAGAAAAGCCTAGAGTTTTATTTGCTTGTTCAAATAATTCTTGTGCCAAGGGATATTTCTGATAAATATCAAGGCCCATTCCAACAAACTGAGCCCCCTGTCCTGGAAAAATAAATGCATTCATTTTTTAGGTTTTTGAGCGCCAAAAATAGGGAATAATATCTTCTGAAGAGGCTGAAAATGCTTGTTTCTTTTGCATCATTTCATGCTTGTGTTCGTGTTGTTAAAACAATTATGATGCCAACTACCCTACTCCGTTATATTGATTTACTTAAACCAACTTGAATATTTCACGTAATTATTCGCGATGCGGTCAATTTCTCCTGAACTTAACTCTGCACTTATATCTTTGATTTTTTTTGCAGGCATCCCTGCAAAAATTGTTCCGGCCGGAACGCGAGTTCCTTTGGTAACTACTGCACCAGCGGCTATGATGCTATTACTTTCAATCACACAATCATCCATCACAATACTACCCATACCAATTAAAACATCATCATGAATGGTACATCCGTGCACAATTGCGTTGTGCCCTATAGAGACATTATTTCCTATGGTTGTTGGCGATTTTTGATACGTACAATGAACTACCGCCCCATCTTGAACATTTACTTTGTTACCCAATTTTATAAAATGTACATCTCCCCTTAAAACAGCGTTGAACCAAACACTACATTGTTTACCAATACTAACCTCGCCGACAATTACAGCGTTTTCTGCGATAAAACAGTCTTCTCCAATTTGTGGGGTATTTCCGTTAATGGTTTGTATAATCATCTTCTATTGTACTTAATTTTGCTAAAAATAGGCTAATAGTTCTTTCTTTTTAGAAGCTGACACTAAAAGTTCTTTGCCATTTGAAACCACAACACTTCCCCCTTTACCTTTTTTATATTTAACCACTTCATTAACATTAACCAAATATGATTTATGAATACGTGCAAATGAATACGTTGAAAGGGCATCCTCAAAATATTTTAAGGTTTTACTCACCAATATTTTCTTATTCCCAATATAAATCTCAGTATAATTATCATCTGCCTTACAATACATTATTTCGGCGATGTTCAACACTTGAAATCCGTCTTGCTGCGGAATTGTTATTTTTCCGTCAATCTTTTTCAGTTTTGATTTCAGTACCCTATCTTCTAAAGCATCTTCTTTTTGTCTTATTTCTTTCACATAATCAACAGCCTTTATTAGTTCATCAATATTAATTGGTTTCATTAAATAATATGCAGCGTGATTATTAAGAGCGTCTTTTGCATAGTGTTCATAAGCGGTTACAAAAACGGTTTCAAAACTTCTGTCAGGTAATTGATCCAATAAATCAAAGGCATTACCAAAAGGCATTTCAACGTCTAAAAAAACCAAATCTAATTGATGGTTATTGATAAGACTAAGTCCCTCTTTTATTGAAGCTGCTTCACCCAAAAGATTAATATCAGGGCAATATTTAGACAAATAGTTTCTTAAAATTTCTCTACTATTCGCTTCATCTTCTACCAAAATTGTATTTAATTTCATAATCTTTTTTTAGCACTTCTATGTTAATCTTTCTGCAGAGTACACACTACTTTAGTACCACTACCGTCATCATTTAAGTCCACTATTTTTATGGCTACTTTATCTTTATACATATCATTTAAAATGGCCACACGTCTTTTGATATTTCCCATACCTTTTGATTTTTGCATTTTTTGGTTTTGGGTTTTTAAGGATGCAGATTTTTTACGCCCGATACCATCATCAACAACCAGTATTTCAATAGATTCTTTATCTTTTTGTATCATTTCAATCTTTAAGAAACCTTTTGTTTTTTTATATCTTAGGCCGTGCCAAATGGCATTTTCAATATAAGGTTGTAAGAGCATTGGCGGAATTTGATAGGAAGCAATATCGATATGTTGGTCAATACTAACTTCATAATCAAACTTATCAGGAAATCTAGAGTGTTCTAATTTCACATATAGTTGTAAAAGTTCTAGTTCTTTTGATAACGGAATAAAGTCTTCCTCTGAATTTTCTAAAACAGCGCGCATTAATTTAGAAAATTCACTTAAATATCTATTCGCACTTCTTTCATCACTCTTGGCAATATAATTATTGACTGAGTTTAAGGCATTGAAGATAAAATGAGGATTCATTTGCGTTCGTAATGATTTCAATGCCAATAAATTATTTGATAATTTTTGTTGTTGATTACTGCGGTAATAAAAGAAGGTCACTAAACCTAATAGCAATAAACCAAAAACCAAAGAATAGATCAGCCATTTTTGTCTGCTATTACTCTCATTTATTAACCTTTGCTCAGCTAATGCTAAATCATACTTACTTTGAGATAATTCACGCTCTTGCTCTAAACCTGTAATTCGGCTTTGCCTTTTTGAAAGTTCACGATTGAATCTTGCTGCTCTTGAAATTTCTTGCTCCTTACGTGTATAAAGTGTATCAACCACTGAAACATATTCTCGATAGGTGGCTAATGCCTTCGTATATTCACCTGTATATTCATAGACCTCTGAAAGTTTGTACGTGGCGTCTTTTTGCACTACCAAATCATCTTCTGAATCTGCTTCAAAAATACTTTTTTCTAAAAAGGGTATCGCTTGCTCGTATTTATCTTGTGCTACATAAGCGCTTCCTATTTTATAATTTATTCGCTGTGAAGTTATGGTATCCGGCTTTGTTTTCACTGTATTTAATTCAGCGACAGGTTCTTGCAATACCTCAAGTTCTTTTAAACTTCTTTTTCTGAGCTGAATTTCATCATCGTAGCGCTTTTTTTTGTTATAAAAATCAGCAACTTTTTCTTTTTCTTGAAGCGCTCTACTCGGTGTTACTTTTTCAGCTAGTTCTAATGAATTACTAAAATATCCTTCCGCTTCGATTAATTTATCATCAGTTACGTAGGCCTCAGCAATTTTAGAATTCAAATCAGCAATTTTTGAGGTCATCTGATTTTTGTTGGCAATGATTAGTCCTTCCTCATAAAAAGAAACTGCTTTAATAACATTCGTCAAACCTGTATTTAAATCGCCTAGATATTCATATAACTGTACTTGTTGCGCAGGAATTAATTTTTTTATTTTCAATAGGGGCGTCAGTGTATTTTCTGCTTCTTGATATTGATTATTATCAATATATGCACTACCCAAAAGCAAGGCCGTTGTACTTGTTTTATTGGCCTTTTGCGCATCGATATAATTAACAATAGCAAGATCTAATTGTTTGTGAAAGTGATAAACTTCACCTAAAGTAGATAAAGACAAGGCGAATTCTTCTTTATTGCCTTTTGAACCTATTTGAGAGATGGATTGTGTTACATAATCAATACTTTTTTGAATATCTGTTTTTTTGTAACTATTCGCCGAGTCAATATAAGCATGATGTATGGCAAGCTTATCATCTCTTAACCTTCTACTTTTTGAACGTGCCGAACTATTTTTAGAATAACCGTCTACTAATAAATCAACATCTTCATCAGTGGAAATTCTATGACGTACGGTTTCAAATTCAGGACTTTCAAAAATTAGCATATCACCAATGGCTACTTTAATTTCATACTCTCCTAAGGCGTTGGTTGTAGCATAGTCACCAGCATCGGAAGTAACCGTGACCCCCGAAATTGGCTCATTACTGTTCTTACCTACAACCTGACCTTTGATTCGAACTTTGGCTCTATTTTCGAAAGTACTATTCTGCTCATTTAATATTTGCCCATAGGTATGACTAAAGGCGAATAAAAAAAGAACTAAAATCAAAATATATCGCATCATTCATCTATTACTTCTGTTCTGTAAACTTAGCGGATTTATATGGCACAAAAAAATGAACTTTCTCCATTAGCCCCAACAAAATATAAAGGTTTATTGGGTTCACGTAACCAAAGTTTACGTTAACTCATTCAAATGTCTGTTTCACTCATTCTACTTTTTTTTTAAAAAACCTTGTTGATAGTTTTACCTCATTACTGTGAAGCAAAAAATTAAATTCTTATGAAAGAAACAAAACAAATTTTAGCGCTGTTATTACTTACATTTTCTTTAGTAGTAATCTTTGCATCTGAATCAAATGCAAAAAATAAAAAAACTGAGCCACTGTTGGCACAAGCCTCAACCAAGGATGTAAAAAAAGACAATAACACAGTAAAGATTGCCCTTCTTTTAGATACTAGTAATAGTATGGATGGTTTAATTAATCAAGCAAAAGCCCAATTATGGGATATCGTCAACAAATTTGCTCATGCCAGATGCGGTAATGATATCAGACCTAACCTTCAAATTGCCCTATATCAGTACGGTAATGACGGACTCTCATCAAAAGAAGGATATATTCAACAAGTCTTAAATTTTAGTGGAGATTTAGATGATATTTCTGAAAAACTCTTTTCATTAACAACTAATGGCGGAGAAGAATACTGCGGCGAAGTAATTCAAACATCCTTAAAACAATTAGAATGGGGCAAGAACCCTGACAATCTTAAAATGATATTCATTGCTGGTAATGAGCCATTCAACCAGGGTAAATTACATTACGAAGATGCCGCTAGCAATGCAAAAGAAAAAGATGTGATTGTCAATACTATTTATTGTGGTAACTACGAACAAGGTATAAATAGTTATTGGAAAAATGGTGCTCGACTTACTGGTGGCGAATATGTTGCTATAGATCACAATAAACAGATTGTGCATATAGAGACTCCTTATGATAAGGTAATTATTGAATTAAATTCCAAATTGAATAAGACTTATATCTCTTATGGTCATATGGGTCGCGCAAAATTTGAAACGCAATCACTTCAAGATGCTAATGCCATGTCAATGAACGAAGCTGTCGTGGTTAAGCGCGCCGTAAGTAAAAGTTCGCGTTTATACAATAATAAACTGTGGGATTTAGTAGATGCAGCTGACGATGTAGAATTTGAAATAGAAGAAATTAAAATTGAAGACTTACCCAAGGAATTAAGAAATAAATCAAAAACTGAAATGAAAAAATATATTTCAGATAAAAAAAATGAACGCATCAAAATTCAAAAAGAAATTCAAGCATTAAACAAAAAAAGAGAAGCTTATTTGGCCAAAAATCAAGATTCAAATTCAAATGGAGAATTAGAAAATGCAATGCTTAATGCTATAAAAAAACAAGCAGAGAAAAAAAATTATACTTGGCAAAAGTAATATTTCATGTAGAAATCAATGGGTAAACAAGGCCCGAAAAATAGTTGGTAGGTGTTTGAAATGGATCTATTCGAAATACTGAATAGATTCATTTCTTTTTATTGAGCAGCAGGGCAATAACAATCATATTTACGTTCAGGCTGACCAAAATTATACCCAACTGTTATTTGATGAAAGCCACCGTTATCAAAACGAATATCACCTGTTTGATACGAATAGTTATATGAAACTGTGAAATCACCAATGTTCGCTCCAGCAATAGGAGTAAATAATTGTAAGCGTTGTTCACCAAAATTATCATCTATTTCAAACTGTACTCCATCAAAACTTCTTCGGTATGATAATCCGCCCCAAATGCGACCGAATTCAACATCTTTATACAATTTTAAATTAAAATCAATTGTTTTTTCATTTGTAAAATCAGTCAATTGAAACAACACTGAAGGTTCGACCTGAATTTCATTTCTTCCAAAAACATGGCCTACAGAGATAAGGTATCTTCTTATGTTATCAATTCTAATTACTGGTGCTATATTAGGATTAGCGTTATATAAATTTCTACCACTTTCTAAAAGATTTAGTATCGCAAAATGCGCATAAAACTCCATTTTAGTGTAAGACACACCTAAATCAACATTAAAATAACTAACACTATTATTTATACCGGTAACCAGAGGATCCTGAATGACTGATCTGAACTCAGTTTCATCTAAATTACTTTGTAGTAAACCTGCAGTCAAACCAAAAGAAAATTGATTTAAGTAGCGTGCATCACCACCCACTTTTAAATGATGGGCGTAGGTCGCTTTAGCACCCGTTTGAGAATGATAGCCGTTTGCATCGTTAAAAACAATGACTCCCATACCACTATTAGATTCACCTAATTTAAAATGTGCATTTATGGTTTGTAAATTAGGAGCTTCATCAACACTAAACCACTGCTGCCTTGCGGTAGCTCTTACCTTTCCACCTTCTCCAATACCTGCCATTGATGGGTATACCAAATAGTAGTTATCGGCCAAATAGTCAAAATAAACCGGAATACCTTCTTGCGCATACGACTGAATGCCAAAAAAAATTAGAAATGTAAAAATAGAGAAAAGACGCAATTTCATTTTTTTATTGAAGGTAGGTATTAAAACTACCAAATATACTCTATAACGAGTGAATAGCAAGTATAGTATATACTTCTGAACTTAAGAAATCATTTGTACTTTAGCCAAAAATTAGCAATTATGAAAGAGTACTCAATAACTGTGGTTACAACCAATAACCCAACTATTCTTAAATTCGAAACCAACCATTTTATAACACAAAAGAAAAATTATGAATTTAAGAATATTGATGAGGCTAAAAACGCTCCTTTAGCGCAGCAATTATTTCATTTACCCTTTATCAAAACGGTATATATTTCGAGCAATTTTATTGGGTTAGAAAGATTTGATATTGTTGAGTGGAGCGATGTAAAAGATGAGGTTGCCCAACAACTCGTTGAGTATTTAAATACTGGCGCACCTGTAGTTATTGAAGAAGAAACAGATAAGCCAATTGCAGTTACTGTTTACGCTGAGGTTACACCTAACCCTGCCACCATGAAATTTGTTGCGAGTAGAAAAATTGTACCCGCTACCTTTGAATTTAAAAATATAGAAGAAGCTATAAATTCCGAATTGGCAACTGCATTGTTTCAATTTCCTTTTGTAAAACAAGTTTTCATTGATCAGAATTATGTTTCAGTTTCAAAATTTGATGTAGTTGAATGGGATGATGTGACTATGGAATTGCGTGAGCTAATTCGAAATTTTATCGCTGAAGGAAAAGAAGTTGTTGCGACTAGCATAGTGACACCAAGTGCTACTAAAAAGCCCGTTACTAATGAAGAGATTGCACCCTATGATGATACCTCACTTCAAATAATAGATATTTTAGAAGAATATGTAAAGCCTGCTGTTGCCAGTGATGGCGGCAATATAATGTTCAAATCATATGAAGAAAAAACTAGAACAGTAAATGTTATTCTTCAAGGTGCTTGCAGTGGTTGTCCTTCATCAACTTTTACCCTAAAAAACGGAATTGAAACCATGCTCAAAAATATGATGGGCGACAAAATTAACGAGGTTGTTGCCCTAAATGGTTAGAATTTAAAATGCTTTGCTTGCTTTCATCAGAAAATTACTAACTTGTTTAAAATATTAAAAATCATTAATTATGGCAATTTTAAAAGTAATCGAAGTACTTGCAAACTCAGAAAAAAGTTGGGAAGACGCAACAAAAAAAGCTGTTACGCAAGCTTCTAAATCGGTAAAAAATATACGTTCAGTTTATATTCTAAATCAAAGCGCTAGTGTCAAATACGG
>CAZKQM010000031.1:0-32755 GCA_964554895.1 uncultured Maribacter sp.
CAATCTTAAGGTTACCGCATTTTTATGTGCCTGTAAACCTTCTGCATCCGCCATAACCTCAATAGCTGGACCTATTTCTTGTATTCCTTGTTTAGAAATCTTCTGAAAGCTTATACTTTTAATAAAACTATCTAGGTTTACGCCGCTATACTGTTTTGCATATCCGTTCGTGGGCAGGGTGTGATTCGTTCCAGAAGCATAATCTCCAGCGCTCTCCGGGGTATAATTTCCTATAAAAACAGAACCTGCATTTCTAATATTCTTTAAATAAAACTCCTCATTTTCTACACACATTATAAAGTGCTCAGGAGCATATTGATTAATAAAGTCAATTGCTATTTGCTCATTTTCTATAAATATCAATTTACTATTAGAAATAGCACTTAGGGCAATTGCTCTTCTCGGAAGCTGTAAAATTTGTTTATTTATCTCATTTTCAACGTCTTTAATCACTTTTTCTGAAGTAGCTATTAAAATAACCTGACTATCCACACCGTGTTCTGCTTGACTCAGTAAATCAGAAGCCACAAAGGTGGCCTCTGCTGAATCATCTGCAACAATCAATAATTCGCTCGGCCCTGCCGGCATATCAATAGCAACTCCGTATTTCGTAGCTATTTGTTTAGCTACAGTTACATATTGATTTCCTGGTCCGAATATTTTATATACTTGCGGAATACTTTCCGTTCCGAAGGTCATACCTGCGATAGCTTGAATTCCACCAACTTTAAAAATTTTTGTTACACCACATAAACTTGCTGTATACAAAATTGCCGGATGAATTTTACCCTCCTTATCTGGAGGCGAACATAAAATAATCTCTTCACACCCTGCTAGCTTTGCCGGAATGGCCAACATGAGTACTGTTGAAAACAAGGGTGCTGTTCCACCTGGAATGTATAGCCCCACTTTTTGTATAGGGCGTTTCTCTTGCCAACATTTTACACCATTTGTTGTTTCTACTTCTACGCTATTCGTTTTTTGTGCTTTATGGAATTTTGCGATATTGGAATTTGCCAATTGAATAGCCTCCTTTAATTTTTCTGAAACCAGCGCCTCCGCCTCTTCTATTTCCCTTTTTAAAACCCGTAGCTCCTCCAAATAAATACTATCAAACTGCTTCGTATACTTTTTAATAACAGCATCTCCATCCATGTCAATTTCTTTGAAAATACCAGTAACAGTATATTCAATAGCATCAACGGTTTGGGTAGGTCGTTTTAAAATAGACTGCCAATCTTCTCTTTTTGGACTATATATTTTATTTAGAGACAAAGCCCCTTCTAGTTCTCCCTTTTGGCGAGAAATTTTCCTTTTATGGTTCTGACTATTATTCATTTTTATAATTTATTCCTCCCCTTTGTCGAGCTTAGGTGGGCTACTACAATACCATTTTCTCAATAGGACAAACCAAAATTCCTTCTGCACCTGCTTGTTTTAGTTCATCAATAACTTCCCAAAATGTGTCTTTATTAATAACCGTATGTACTGAACTCCAACCATTTTCAGCAAGTGGTAAAACTGTAGGACTCCGCATGCCTGGTAATAATTTAATAATCGTATCAAGCTTTTCATTGGGTGCATTCATCAAAATGTATTTCGATTGTCTTCCTTTTAAAACCGATTGAATGCGGAATTGCAGTTTCTGAAGTAATGTTCGTCTTTCTTCAGAAATCTTTGGAGAAACAGCCAAAACCGCTTCGCTCTTCATCATGACTTCAACCTCTTTTAGGTTATTTTTAAATAGGGTACTTCCGCTAGAAACAATATCACAAATACCATCTGCCAAACCAATATTCGGGGCTATTTCAACAGAGCCATTGATAATATGCAGGTCAGCAGAAATTCCTTTTTCCTCAAAATAATTCTGTACCGTATTCGGGTAACTGGTAGCTACCTTTTTGCCTTCAAAAAACTGTATTGAATCATAGTTAACAGACTTTGGTATCGCCAACGAAACCTTGCACCTTGAAAAACCTAATTTTTCAACAAACTCAATATCTCCTCTCTTTTCAACCAATACATTTTCGCCTATAATAGCTATATCAACTACCCCATCTCTTAAATACTGAGGAATATCTCCGTTTCTTAAATAGAAAACTTCCAGAGGAAAATTTCTAGATAAAGCTTTTAATTGATCTTTACCATTATCAATTGATATACCACAATCTTTCAAAATTCTTAAAGAATCTTCATTGAGTCTACCTGATTTCTGAATTGCGATTCTAATTTTCATAATTAAACTTTCTGCATAAAAAAACCCGTTTGATTTCTCAAACGGGTTATAAATTTATCTTGTAATTCTACAATACACCTTTAGCTCGCTTGATGGCCAGTTAAAAGATGATGATGTGTATTCTTGATTCTCATTAGACTGTAAAAGTATATCGTATTATTGATTTATCAAAAGAAAAGTTACAAATTCAACAAAAATTGCAAATCTACTTTAACTTTAAACAAACTAATTATTACCCAAGATTAAAGGAAGTCCGGCATCTCCGCCACCAACTACAATAACCTTTGAATTCGGAGATTGCGAAAGTTCCAGTGTTGCATCAATACCTTTATCTTGTAAAATCTTATCTGTCAATGACGCACTTAAAATTCTATTTGCATCTGCTTTACCCTGTGCTTCAATTCTAACTTTCTCTGCTTCTTTTTCAGCGGTTACCAAACGGAATTCATATTCTAAAGATTCTTGCTCTTGTTTTAATTTACGCTCAATTGCCTCTTTTATAGTACTAGGCAAGGTCACGTCGCGAACCAAAACTTCATTCAATTGAACATTCTGATTATCTAAGATTTTTTTTGTTTCTTCAAAAATTTCATCTTGAATGGCGTCTCGCTTACTTGAGTAAAGTTGCTCCGGGGTATAACGCCCTACAACACTTCTTGCAGCACTACGAATAGCTGGTTTAATTACTCGGTCTAAGTAGCCTTCACCTAAATTTTGGTGTAGATTTCCTAATTGTTGTTGAATTGGCTGATACCAAGCAGAGGCATCAATTTGAATTTCAAGTCCGTTTGAAGATAGAACTTTCATTTTTTCGAATAATTCTTGCTGTCTTACTTCATAAATAAAAACATCATTCCAAGGTGCAACAATATGAAAGCCTTCGCCCATGGGTGGCTCATCTGTTACCACACCTCCACCAAAGGTTTTATATAAAACACCTGCTTCACCAGACCCTATGGTTACTGCTGATTTTGAAATTAAAATAACTAATACAATCAGTAGAAAAACTACTGGCAATGCAACTTTTGGTAATCTATCCATTATTTTCTTTTTTAAGTTAGTCCGTTATATTTTCTAATAAACCATTCTGTAGCCAAGGCCAACATAATTAAGGCTAAAAGTATGCGAAAATCTATTAAAGATACTATATTTTTTGTGCTTTTTTGCGTTGGTCGAAATTGTGCTTTCTCGTTCAGTTCGGTCAATAGGCTATTAAGCTGATTAGGATAATACAATTGCCCTTTGCTTTTAGTTGCCAATTGCTCGAGCTTTTTATAATCTGTAGTCAATAATTGCTGTTCAATATCAAAATCTAAAACTGTAAAACTTCCTGATTTAGATCTGTTTTCATCTTTTACCTTAACGGTAAAATTATAGTCATCTGCGGGTAAATCAATGACATCAAATTCATAAAACCCATTTTTTAAAAGCATGGGTAAAGTCTTAGAATAGGTTTTTGATGTATTATTTATGGTTATTGAAATATTTGCATTCGGATTAAATACAAAGGACTCATCAAAATAAGAAGTTGTTATTTTCGTATTAGTTAACCCATCATAAATTCGATTATAATCAATATTTAATCTGCTTTTAGCTGTGTTACTCGATAGATATAGCATTAGCTTACCGATGAATTCGTCAAAATTCTCAAAGTTACTTTCGTTTCTATAACTCTGCATGCGCCATTTCCAGATATTTTCACCAAGTAATACCATTTCCTTTGAATTCTGTTCTTCTCTACTCAATAACAACGGAATTTCAGTTGTGCGCCCAAGAACGTTCATATAAAGTAAAGTTTCATAGTCTTGATTTGAAAGGGGGCCAGCATCACTAGCAAGAGGCGGAAAATCATCTAATTTAAAATTAGAAATATCAAAACTTGAATAGGTTGTATTTCTTTCTGGACGAACTTCTTGAATAGGATAACCCAGTTCAAAGCCATAGTTTGAGGGTAATCTGTTTAAAAAATTTAAATCTGAGCTCGTACCCACTATCGTAAAGAGTCCGGCTTTTTTTTGCTTGATAAATTCAGTAATATTTTTAAAACTTCGGGTTGGTTGGTATAGTATAAAAACATCAAAATCTTCAAAACTTTTTAGACCATCTGATGGTTTCTTAAAAACTACAGTGCGCTGCCTATTCGATTCTATTGCCTTTTTAAGGGCTCCTAAATCTGGATGTAACATTTCTGATACCAGGGCTACCTTTGTTTTTTCATCGATAACTTCAATAGCCAACTGTTTGTTGTTGTTTTTTGTATTGCGCTCTTTTTCTAATGGTGTTAGCGCCACAGTTACTGCTTTAACCCCTACTGAATTTGCCTGTATGGAGGCATTAATAACTGCGGAAGTATTTGTAGGAGATAGATTTACATCTTTAGAAAAAATCGTCTTACCATCAAGTCTAATACTATACTTCGCCTTAATTTTATTTTTCCCTTGATACGAAAGGTAAGTTTCAATGGGGAATTTATTTTTTAGAAAGGCGTATTTATTACTATTCACTTGATCAATCTTGATATCTTCATAAGCAATAGTATCGCCCAGCGCAATAGGATATATAGGCGTTTTATGAGTATCATTAAGATAGGCATAGTCTTTACCAAGAGTTTGATTACCATCTGTTAGTAAAACAATCGCCGAATTTGAACCATTATAAATTTCTTTAACCGCACTCAATGCCGATGCGATATTGGTGTTTTTCTCTGTATAATTGAGATTTTGATTCTCAGTCAAGTTTGTACCAAAAACATATTTTTGAAGTTTAAAGCGATTTGTTAATGAGGTATTCGCTTCAAGGTCTTTTATAATGCCAGCTATTTTTTCATCTTCTAACTTCATTGAAGACGAATTATCAGTAAGAATAATCAAATTGGTCTTTTCGAGGGTATAGTCTGTTTTACTAAACTCCGGATTAATTAACAAAAGAAGAATTCCGAATATAGACAAGAACCTGAGTATGGTCAGTAAATAATGAAGTTTACTCTTTTTTTTAATATGGGTATAGTATTGAAAAACAGCAAAAGCTAGCGCTACCAGAGCTGCTACAATAATCAATAATACGGTTGTTGTTTGCATATATTAATTATCTCTTTTTTCAAAATCTTCTTTTGATTTATCTTCAATACGTTTTATTATAAAATATATGAGTAAAACAAGCAGCCCGCCATAAAAGAGAAACATAAAAAGTAAAGGCAGTAATTCAAAAGGCATTATTTCAATTTTACTGCAGTACCATAGGCAAGCATTTCTGCTGCACCTTGCATTACTTGAGAAGTGTTGAATCTTACGTTTACCACCGCATCTGCACCTAATCGTTGCGCATCTTTAAGCATACGCTGCGTTGCTTGTTCTCTCGCTTGGGCAAGTAACTTGGTATATTCAGAGATTTCGCCACCCACAAGATTTTTTAGTCCTGCAAAAATATCGCGACCGATATTTCTAGCTCTTACTGTGCTTCCTCGCACTGTTCCTAAGTTTTCAGCAATTTCTTTTCCTGCAATATTTTCAGTGGTTACAAATAACATAATCAAAAAGGTTTAAGTTAACATTCCGCCATCAACATTCAATACTTGACCCGTAACATAGGCTGATAAATCAGACGCAAAAAACAAACATGCATTTGCGATATCATCAGTACTACCTCCTCTTTTTAAGGGGATACCATCTCGCCAGCCTTGAATTACTTTTTCATCTAGTTTCGCAGTCATTTCAGTTTCTATAAAGCCAGGTGCAATTGCATTGCAACGTATATTTCTTGAACCTAACTCTAAAGCTACAGATTTGGTAAACCCAATTATTCCTGCCTTTGAAGCGGCATAATTTGTTTGACCTGCGTTACCTTTAACACCCACTACACTACTCATATTAATAATCGAACCATGACGTTGCTTTAATAATGTTCTTTGCACTGCCTTGGTCATATTAAAAACGGATTTCAAGTTAACTTCAATAACTTTATCAAAATCTTCCTCGCCCATGCGCATCAAAAGATTATCTTTTGTTATTCCTGCATTATTAATCAAAACATCAATACCTCCAAAATCTTCTAAAACCTTAGCCACCAAAGCTTCTGATTCAGTAAAACTGGCTGCATTACTTTTGTAGGCTTTTGCCTTAACTCCTTTAGTAAGAAGTTCTTTTTCAAGTGCCATTGCCGGTGCTTCACTAGAGCTGTACGTAAAAGCTACGTTAGCACCATGTTTAGTAAAAACCTGTGCTATTCCCGTTCCAATTCCACGACTAGCGCCAGTAATAATTACATTTTTTCCTTCTAATAATTTCATTAAAACTAAATTCTTAAGTTGAATTTCAAAGATACGGGTTGTTACATAAGGATAAAAAAAATCCTGCCTTCAAAATTGAAAACAGGATCATAATATGTACTAATGAGTAATTACCCCATTACTTCTTTAACTTTTTTACCAATTTCTGCCGGAGAATCTACCACATGAATACCGTGTTCTCTCATAATTTTCTTTTTCGCTTGTGCCGTATCATCGCTTCCACCAACAATAGCTCCTGCATGACCCATAGTTCTACCAGCAGGTGCTGTTTCTCCTGCTATGAAACCTACTACTGGTTTTTTACTTCCACTTGCTTTGTACCACTTCGCAGCATCTGCTTCTAATTGACCACCAATCTCGCCGATCATAACTACACATTCTGTGTCGGGATCATTAATCAATAATTCAACCGCTTCTTTGGTGGTAGTACCTATAATAGGATCTCCTCCAATTCCGATAGCCGTTGTGATTCCTAATCCTTGTCGCACCACTTGATCGGCAGCTTCATACGTCAAAGTTCCAGATTTTGAAACAATACCTACATTACCTTCCTTGAAAACAAAACCGGGCATAATGCCTACTTTTGCTTCCCCTGGAGTGATTACCCCCGGGCAATTAGGACCTACCAAACGGCAATCCATGTTTTTTATATAATTTGAAGCCTTGACCATATCTGCAACCGGTATACCCTCTGTAATGGTTATGATTACTTTGATACCCGCATTTGCCGCTTCCATAATGGCGTCCGCTGCAAACGGAGGTGGAACAAAAATAATAGTGGTATCAGCACCTACTTTTTCAACGGCTTCAGTAACAGTATTAAATACTGGTTTACCCAAATGTTCTTGACCTCCTTTACCAGGAGTAACACCTCCAACAATATTGGTACCGTATTCAATCATTTGCTCTGAATGAAAAGTTCCTTCGCTACCGGTAAAACCTTGAACTATTATTTTTGAATCTTTGTTTACTAAGACACTCATATGTAGATTTATTTATTTTAAAGCAGCACAAAAATATAGGTTTGTGAATAAATACTAAAGTATTCTGCCTCTTAATTATTGCTCCAGTTTTTTTATAATGGACGGAATTTTCTTCACGTACGCTAATTGTTTCAATTTTTCTCGGGATTCTTCAATGGGAGTACCGAAGTAGGTTTTGCCACCTTTTACAGATTTTGTAACCCCAGTTTGCCCCATTATCACGGCTTTAGAACCAATAGTTATAGCACTATTGGTACCAACTTGACCCCAAATGGTAACTTCATCTTCAATAATAACACAGCCTGCAATGCCCACTTGGGAAGCAATAAGGCATCTTTCGCCAATCACTGTATCATGACCTACATGGACTTGATTATCTAATTTTGACCCTTTTTTTATCGTTGTATCGCCGGTAACTCCCCTATCAATAGTGCACAATGCGCCAATTTCTACATCATCATGAACAAGCACTCTACCCCCAGATTTTAATTTTTCAAAATGCTTTGGATGCTTTTTAAAATAAAAGGCATCAGCCCCTAAAACTGAACCAGAATGAATAACAACATTATCGCCAATGACGCAATTATCATAAATAGAAACATTGGCATGAATCAAACAATTTTTACCAATCTCAACATCGTTTCCTATAAATGTATTTGGCTGTATAACAGTATTTTTACCTATCTCAGCTGAATCAGAAATTAAAACATTTGATTTTTTAAATGGTCTAAAATATTCTATTAATTTATTGAAGTCGCCAAAGGGTTTCTCTGACAATAAAAGCGCTTTACCCTCCGGGCAGTCTACCTTTTTATTAATCAGGATAATTGACGCATTACTTTGCAATGCCTTATCATAATATTTTGGATGATCTACAAAAACAATTTCGCCTGCCTGAACAACATGAATTTCATTCATTCCTAAAACCTCGAAATTATCAGAACCCACATAGTCACAACCTAAAATTGTTGCAATCTGTTTTAAAGTATGTGGTGTTGAAAATCTCACTTCTTGAGCACGGCGATTTTAAATTGTGATGTCTATTATTCCTTAACCCTTTCCATATAGGCACCCTTTTCTGTATCTACCTTTATCTTGTCTCCTTCATTGATAAAAAGCGGAACATTAACTTCTGCTCCTGTTTCTACTTTTGCAGGTTTTGTAGCGTTTGTGGCAGTATTTCCTTTAACACCAGGCTCTGTATAGGTAACTTCTAAAACTACACTAGCTGGCATTTCTACTGATAACGGACTATTATCTTCTGTATTAAAAAGAACTTTAACTACTGCTCCTTCTTTCAAAAGTCCAGGTGCATCCAAAGAACTCTCATCTAAAGTAATTTGATTATAATCACTAGTATTCATAAAGTGATACGTCTTCCCTTCGGGATACAAATATTGATAGGAATGAGTCTCAACTCTAACATCATCAATTTTATGACCTGCCGAAAAGGTATTGTCAATTACCTTACCCGTAGTTACACTTTTTAACTTAGTACGAACAAAAGCTGGTCCTTTTCCTGGTTTTACGTGCAAAAATTCAATTATTTTATAAATATCATTACTATATCTAATACATAATCCTTTTCTAATGTCTGATGTGTTTGCCATTGTTTAATTTTTAGTTTGCACTGAAATATCCCTTCATAATACCACGTTGAGAATCTCTTATAAATTGTAAAATTTCATCTCTTTCTGGAGATGCAGTCATTTCTGCCTCAATTATTTGAGCTGCCTGCGTGTTGTTATAGTTTTTTTGATAAAGTATTCTGTAAATATTTTGTATTTCTCTAATTTTCTCAGATTCATACCCTCTTCTTCTCAATCCTACAGAGTTGATGCCTACATACGAAAGAGGTTCTCTCGCGGCTTTCACGTAAGGTGGTACATCTTTTCTTACCAAAGAACCACCTGTTACAAAGGCATGTTGCCCTACTGAAACAAATTGGTGAACGGCCACTAAACCTGCTAAAATAACATTGTCGCCAATGGTAACATGACCTGCTAATGTTGAATTATTGGAAAAAATACAATTATCTCCTACGATACAATCATGAGCTACATGGCAGTATGCCATGATAAGGCAATTTTTTCCGATGACCGTTTTATTTCGATCTGAAGTGCCTTTGTGAATGGTGGCACACTCTCGAATTGTTGTTCCATTACCTATTTTGACTGTAGTCTCTTCGCCTTTGTATTTCAAATCTTGCGGGGGAGCAGATATAACTGCACCCGGAAAAATATTACAATTCTTTCCTATTCTTGCCCCTTCCATGATGGTCACATTTGATCCAATCCAAGTTCCTTCACCAATGGTTACATTGTTGTGTATAGTGGTAAAAGGTTCAACAACTACATTTTTAGCAATTTTGGCGCCTGGGTGTATATAAGCGAGAGGTTGGTTCATACTACTTATCTTTTACCTTTATGATTTGCGCCATTATTTCAGCTTCAGAAACCAACTTGTCATTTGCATAAGCCCTTGCATACATTTGACATAAGCCCCTTCTTATTGGACTCATTAGATCTAATTTGAATATTAAAGTATCGCCAGGAACTACTTGTTGTTTATAACGTACCTTATCTATTTTCAATAAATAGGTCAAGTAGTTTTCTGGATCTGGTACGGTACTTAAAACCAAGATGCCACCTGTTTGCGCCATGGCCTCCAATTGTAAAACTCCAGGCATAACTGGCGCTCCCGGAAAATGACCTACAAAAAAAGGTTCATTCATGGTCACATTTTTCAAGCCAATTACATGGGTGTCTGATAATTCTAATATCTTATCTACCAATAAAAAAGGAGGTCTATGCGGTAACATATTCATGATTTGAGTAACATCCATTAAAGGTGGTTTCTTCAAATCAGGCTTCGGAATATTATTACGTATTTCAGTTTTAATAATTTTAGACAGTTTCTTTGCAAATTGAGTATTTACGTAGTGTCCTGGTTTATTAGCAATAATTTTTCCTCTTATTCTAACACCCGCCAAAGCTAAATCTCCAATGACATCAAGTAGCTTATGTCTTGCAGCTTCATTTGGTTGGTGCAAGGTTAAATTATCTAAGATACCGTTAGGTTTTACCGAAAGCTTCTCTTTCTTAAAAGCCTTCTGTAACTTCTTCATAGTTTCATCAGAAATCTCCTTGTCAACATATACAATGGCATTTTTGAGATCTCCGCCTTTAATTAAACCATTTTCTAATAAAGCCTCTAGTTCGTGTAAAAAACTAAAGGTTCTGGCATCAGCGATTTCAGTTTTAAAATCACTTAATTTTTCTAAAGTAGCATTTTGGGTACCTAAAACCTTGGTGCCAAAATCAACCATTGTCTGCACTTGATAACTTTCTGCAGGAATTAAGGTAATCTCGCTACCTGAGGCTTCATCTTTATAGGTAATAACTTCAGTTACCACAAATTCTTTTCTATCAGCATCTTGTGTCACTGAACCTACCTTCTCAATTGCTTCAACAAAAAACTTAGAAGAACCGTCCATTATAGGAGGTTCTGACGCATTCAATTCAACTAAAACATTGTCAATTTCCATACCAACGAAGGCGGCCAAAACATGTTCTGAGGTTTGAATTTTTACACCGTTTTTTTCAAGATTAGTACCTCTTTGGGTGTTTACCACATAGTTGGCATCTGCCTCAATAATGGGTTGACCTTCTAAATCGACTCTCTTAAATGCATAGCCATGATTTTCTGCTGCCGGTAAAAACTTCATCGTTACTTGTTTACCGGTATGAAGACCTACGCCTTTTAACACTATTTCTTTAGCAATTGTTCGCTGTTTTTGATCTGTTGTAATCACTTATCAACTTTTTTGTCTAAATCATTAATTCGTTTTTCCAATTCAGGTAGATTTTTAAAATGAACATAAGATTTATTAAAATCATTATACCCTAAAGCCGGTGAACCTTGCACTTTTTCGCCGTCTTTTAAATTTCTAGTAATTCCTGATTGTGCTTGTATTTTGACATTATTTCCAATGGTAATATGACCAACAATACCTACTTGGCCACCAATCATACATTGCTTTCCTATTTTGGTAGAACCAGCAATACCTGTTTGTGCTGCAATGACCGTATTTTCGCCTATCTCAACCCCGTGACCAATTTGTATTTGATTATCGAGTTTCACACCTTTTCTTATAATGGTTGAACCCATGGTTGCACGGTCAATAGTTGTATTAGATCCTATATCAACATCATCTTCTATAATAACATTTCCAGTTTGGGGTATTTTAGAAAACTCTCCTTGACTATTTGGAGCAAATCCGAAGCCATCTGAACCTATAATCGCACCGCTGTGAATCACACATTGGTTTCCTATAATAGATTCTGAATTAACCTTAACACCAGCCAGAATACTAACATTACTACCTATACGAACGTTATCGCCAATATAAACATTCGGATAAATTTTTACACCATTACCCATAACCACATTAGAACCAACATAGGTAAATGGGGCCAGATAAAAGTCTGAACCAAAGACCACATCCTCAGCCATATAACTAGGCTGTTCAATACCTGTCTTTGCCTTTTTAACCGTTTCGTAATATTCTAAGAGTTTTGAGAAAGATTCATACGCATTATCAACTTTAATAAGCGTTGTATCAATCTTCTGTTCTGGAATAAAACCTTTACTAACTAAGGTTATTGAAGCTTTAGTACTATAAATAAATGGCGTGTACTTGGGGTTCGAAAGAAAAGTAAGTGAGCCTTTCTCTCCTTCTTCGATTTTAGCTACTTTATGAACAGTAATTTCTGGATTTCCTTCAACTTCACCTTCCAAAATACCTGCAATCTGACTTGCTGTTAAAACCATGTAAACAAAAATAAGAAAAATAGTGTGTTACAGAGAAGCTTTGGGATAGCAAATGTAATACTTGGTAACGGTTTTAGAAAGCATTTTTAAATTCAAATGATCCGAAGCCTTAGCGACGTCAACCAACTTACCGTTTTTCTTTAAAACAAAAATATTTTGCTTGTTTGAATCATAGGCTTTGTTTTCAATAGTACCCGTGAAAACAAAATAGCTCATTTCTTCATCAGAAAGTTGATATAATGATTTAAATTTTTCATGCCTTTTACTAATTTGATTTTGGGTTATTGGTTTGTCCTTTATCTTAATTTTTAAAAGAGATCTATTTATAACCATTTGACACAATTTTGATAAAACAATATCAGCGCTCGATTGCCATTTTTTTATGGCAGCAAGAATATCAACATCATCAATTTGTGAGAATAATTCTAAAACCTTTTTATCAAAATTTGAGGTGTCAATTTTTGTGTTTAAAAAGAAGCTAAATGCTTCGCTGCACTCCAATTTAATTCCCCTTTTTATCAAACTTTTAGCTCTTTGTAAAATTCTAATTAACAACTGTTCAGCTACAATTCCGGTTTTATGAAGGTATACTTGCCAATACATAAAACGTCTTGCTAAAAGAAATTTCTCTATAGAATAAATTCCCTTTTCTTCAACCACCAACTGATTATCAACAACATTAAGCATCGTTAGTAGACGTTCAGAATTAACATTGCCTTCTGCGACCCCCGTATAAAAACTATCTCTTTTTAGGTAATCTAATCTATCCATATCTAATTGACCAGAAACCAACTGATTTAAAAATTTTTTAGGATGTTTTCCTTGAAAGATTTCAAGAGCAACCGTTAAACTTCCGTTAAACCTCTCATTCAATTCTTTCATAAACAAGAGCGAAATATGCTCGTGATGAATGCCTTCTACAATACTATTTTCCATGGCATGTGAAAAAGGGCCATGGCCAATATCATGTAATAATATAGCACACAATAATCCCTCTTCTTCTTCTTTAGTTATTGTAACTCCTTTAAAACGAAGTACTTGCAAAGCCTTAGTCATCAAATACATGCTACCCAAAGCGTGATGAAAACGCGTATGGTGCGCCCCAGGATATACTAAATATGAAAGACCCATTTGAGAAATTCTGCGTAATCTTTGAAAGTAAGGATGGGCAATCAAGTCAAAAATTAGCACATGCGGAATAGTAATAAATCCGTAAATTGGGTCATTAAAAATTTTTAGCTTATTAGATGCTGGCAATAGTGTTTGGTTTTAAATTGTAAACAAAGTTATACAAACAAGATGAGACTATCTTTTTCAAACAAAGATGGTAGCAAATAATCTCATTTCAATTTTATATAAATGAACAAAATAACCATTCTTTGGGTCGATGATGAAATTGATTTATTAAAACCTCATATCATTTTTCTTGAAAATAAAGACTACCATGTGATTACTTGCCCTAGTGGTCAAGAAGCACTTGAAGAATTAAGAAAACATCAAGTTGATATTGTTTTTTTAGATGAAAACATGCCCGGTATTTCAGGGCTCGAAACCTTGAATGAAATCAAAATCATAAATTCTACCTTACCTGTGGTCATGATAACCAAAAGTGAAGAAGAATTCATTATGGAAGAGGCTATTGGTTCCCAAATTTCTGATTATCTAATTAAACCTGTTAATCCGAATCAAATATTATTATCCTTAAAAAAGAATTTAGACCATTCGCGCTTAGTATCTGAAAAAACAACTTCAAATTACCAACAAGAATTTAGAAAAATTGCGATGGATTTATCCATAGTCAATAGTTATGAGGAGTGGATTGATTTATATAAAAAGTTGATTTATTGGGAAATACAACTCGAGGATATTGAAGATACTGGCATGTTTGAAATTCTAGAATCTCAAAAAGTAGAAGCCAATCAGCAATTCGGAAAATTTGTAGAGAATAATTACGAAGATTGGTTTACGGATGCTTCAGGCCCCATCATGTCGCATACGCTCTTTAAAGAATGGATCAAACCTGAAATTGAAAATACACCCACCCTTTTGGTGGTGGTTGATAATTTACGTTATGACCAGTGGTTCGCTTTTGAAGATACGGTTAACTCTTTTTACAAAAAGGTCAAAGAAGACTCTTACATGAGTATTTTACCAACGGCAACCCAGTATGCTCGAAACGCTATATTTTCAGGATTGACTCCCCTAGCCATGGAAAAAAAACACCCTGAATGGTGGAAAAATGATACCGATGAGGGTGGAAAAAATTTATTCGAAGATAAATTTTTAGGTGCGCAATTACAACGCTTAGGTCTTAATTTAAAATGGGCATATTATAAAATCAGCAGCTTAAAACAAGGCAAAAATTTGTCGCAAAATTTCAAAGCTCAAAAAGATAATGATTTAACAGTAATCGTTTACAATTTTGTTGACATGCTATCGCATTCTAAAACTGAGATGGAAGTCATCAAAGAACTAGCTTCAAATGATAAGGCGTATCGCTCGTTAACCCAGAGTTGGTTTAAGAATTCGCCCTTATTAGAAATTATTCAACAGGCCCAAGAAATGGGTATGAAACTTATCATCACTACAGATCATGGTACGATCAATGTAAAACAACCTTCAAAAGTTATTGGTGACAAAGAAACCAGTTTGAACCTTAGATATAAAACAGGTAGAAGTTTGACCTATGAAGAGAAAGATGTTTTAGAAGCAAGAGATCCGCGAAGTATTCATTTGCCTTCAATTAATATGAGTAGTTCATTTATTTTTGCCAAAAATGATTTGTTCTTCGCGTACCCAAATAACTACAATCATTATGTTAGTTATTATAGAAACAGTTATCAACATGGTGGGGTGTCTTTAGAAGAAATGATTATACCTTTTGTCGTTTTAGAACCTAGATAAAATGAAACCATTTCAATTTGCTTTTCTTTTAATTTTTCCTTTATTTTCATTGTCACAAGAAGTACTTGAAATAAAAGGCAATATTGTTGAATTTGGAATTTTTACTGAGGTTCAAAGTGATGACATTTCAAATATTGATGGTACTCCCTATTTGAATAATGAATTTGCACCCGCTAAAATCAATAACCTCAAAAAAACGCAGTTCATTAGATACAATAGTTTAAATCACATTTTTGAAGTAAAAACAAGCCAAGATAAAACCATCATGTTGGATTTAGAATATGATTATAAAATTAAACTACTAGATGGATCGAACAAAGTTTATCATTCTGCGTGGTATTATGCTGCGGGTTCTAAAATAAAATCATTCTTTGAAGTGCTTAAAGAAACACCTGAATATGTTTTATATAGACAGGAACAAAAAAAATATGTTAAAGCCCAAGAAGAAAGTAGTTATCAAAAAAAACTACCCGCTCGAATAGTCAATAAAGAACCGAGATATTTCATTTCTAATTTTAAAAACAAATCATCGACTATTATAGAACTTCCTAAAAAGAGAAAAGCCTTCTTAAATATCTTTGAAAAATATAAACATAAGGTCGATTTGTATTTGAATAAAAACAAATTAAATTATAAAAAAGAAGCAGAATTAATGGCTTTTATAGATTTTTATTGAGTGACGCAAAGTAAAATTATTCTTATTTTAACATGCAATATCAAGAAGACGATTTAGAAAAAATAGCCCAATTAATTATAAAAAATACTTCTTCCAAAATCCTTTGTTTTTATGGCGAAATGGGTGCTGGTAAAACCACACTAACCAAAGCCTTGGTCAAAGAATTGGGCGGGGCAGACGAAGTCAGTAGCCCCACTTTCGGAATTGTAAATGAATACCACACCACGGCGGGTAAAGCTCTCGGTTATCATTTTGATTTCTATCGTTTAAACGAAGAAATGGAAGCTTTAGATTTGGGTTTTGAAGAGTATTTAAATCAAGATGTATGGATTTTTATCGAGTGGCCCGAGAAAATTCCATCTCTCATTCCTACAGATACTACGAACATTTACGTGAAAATTTTAGATGCAAGCACACGCGAAATATCCATTCAGTAGGTTAAATAGACTGAAATTGTAGTAATCTTAGCAGTAACACCCCCTCTTAGCCCTTTAAATATAGTACCTAATCGATAAAGTGTATCATTTTTAGGTTAAAATGCATATTTTTAACACAATCTCTTGTGTTTTATACCAAGTAATTCATACATTAGCCACAGAACATTGCCCTTTTTTGAACTTAAACTATATGAAAATGAAAACAAAAAAACTACTCTTTGGTCTTATGGCAGCCCTTTTATTAGTGGCGGTTGCGTGCGAAACTACATCAACTGCAGCAGAAGATGAATTGCTCGAAGTTGGCGTTGATAAAACCAAAATTTCAAAACCAGGTAAAAATTAATTATCCCCTAACTCAGATTTATTTTTAAAGAGCAATCATAAATTGCTCTTTTTTTCGTTGGAAGAATAATAGTTTGTCAACAAACCATTATTTAACTACGACTATGAAAATTAAGAATAAAGGAAATGATGTTAGAAGAAGAATTGTTGTTGAAACAATTGTAGTATTTCTAATTGTAATTTCTCCCTTTATTTTTAAACTTCATGAATATTTCTCTAGCGATCCTGAGGCCCATATTAATTTGTTTGGTTTTATTATTGATAGAAACGGTTTCGCCAATCTTAGTATTTACGCCTGGTTTTTATTGGGTAAAATAGTACCTCTTTCTCTTTTAATATTATGGTTCTTTACCTGCAAACATTGGTGGTATCATGCCATATTAATTCCGATAACAATGTATGCCTTTCAAATATTTGAAGGTGTTTTTTCAGAAGATAGATTTGTTGACACTGAAAATATACTTTGGTTATTGCCGGTCTGTATGGTAATCATACCTTTCGTTTATTTGATTAGAATAAAATTATACGATAAATATGTGCATGGTATTGATTTAGAAGCAATTCAAAAAGAAATCAATGTTTTAGAAACAAAAGAATTAAGTAAAGAAGAAATTAAAAGTATAAAAGCTGAAATACCTAAAATTGAATATAGAACCTTGTCTGAATGGTTGAATCAAGAACTTTCTACCGCGAATCTTCAGCGAATTTTGAATCAATTTCAAACGAATGTTAAAACCATATGGTCTTATATCTTTTGATTCTTGTAATTGAACGATAAAAGTTTCCTTAAAAATCGTAATTTTGAGAGGTACACCATAAGCATTTCTTTGAATTGCATTCTATGAATCAACCAAAATCTCCATTTAGCAAACAGCAGCTACTTCCGCAAGAAGAGACTTTAGAAATCTTAAAACAAAAAGGGGAATTATTTATTGGTATACCCAATGAAAATCAATACCAAGAAAAACGTATTTGCCTAACTCCTGATGCCGTTACGGCTATTGTAGCAAATGGTCACAGGGTAATGATTGAAGCAGGGGCTGGCGAAAGTGCCTTTTACTCTGACAAAGAATATGCAGAAGCAGGGGCAGAAATTGCTAAAGACGTTAAAAAAGTTTATGGGTGTCCGCTAATTTTAAAAGTTGAACCACCAACTTTTCAAGAAATTATAATGATGAATCCGCAAAGCACAATTATTTCTGCTTTGCAAATAAAAACGCAATCGAAAGAATATTTTGAAGCCTTGGCCAAAAAAAGAATTACGGCTATTGCCTTTGAATATATTCGCGATGAAGATGGTAAATTTCCTGTGGTTCGATCACTCAGTGAAATCGCAGGTATTTCATCAGTTCTAATAGCGGCTGAAATTCTTGCTGCTACCAATAAAGGTAACGGACTCATGTTTGGTAACATTAGTGGCGTACCTCCTATTGAAGTTGTCATTATCGGTGCTGGAACAGTTGGCGAGTTTGCAGCACGATCGGCACTTGGTTTAGGAGCAAACATCAGGCTTTTTGATAACTCAACTACTAAATTAAGAAAGATTCAAACCAATTTGAATCAAACTATTTATACATCAACAGTACAACCCAAAAACTTGATGAAGGCCTTAAGAAGATGTGATGTTGCCATTGGGGCGACGCGTGGTAAAGGCCGTTCTCCTGTAGTTGTTTCAAGTAGTATGGTTGAAAATATGAAGAATGGTTCTGTCATCATTGATGTGAGTATTGATATGGGCGGATGTTTTGAAACCAGTGAAGTAACAACACATGAAAAACCCACCATTACAAAATTCGGTGTTGTACATTATGCTGTACCCAATATTCCTGCACGATACCCAAAAACTGCTACCATATCATTAAGTAATATTTTTACTCCCTACCTCCTAAAATTGGGAGAAGAAGGTGGTATTGAAAATTCATTACGCTTTGATAAGGGATTGCGAAACGGACTCTACATGTATCACGGTATTTTGACCAGCAAATCTGTTGGCGAATGGTTTGATCTAAAATACAGTGATATTAACTTTTTAATCTTTTAAGACAACTATGTCTTTATTCGATGTTTCATTCTTTAAACGCCTTGGTTTCTATTTAATAGGACTCTCTCTAGGATTAGTTTTTTTGGCCTTTTTCTTTAAAGAGAAAAGAACAGAATTTTGCTATTTACCTAATTGCAGGGTACTTAAAAATATGCGTTTAAAACCGATGACCTATTCTGAAGAAATTTCGAAGCGTATTGCAATGAAAGAAATAGATACTACCTATTTAAAACAGTTTTTGATTGATGGTAATGTTCTTTTTAGTGAAAGTGATACCAATAAAGAACCTTGTAAATTCTTTGTCGTTGAAAAAACAATTGAAGAACAGAAATTAACTCTAGAAATTGAGAATTGTTCTGATAAAATCTTTATTTCAAAACTAAACCGTCTTTAAATTTTTCTTCTTTTTCTTTCTTTCTTTAAGAGGGATAACTCGCGCGTTGTTTGACCAGCCACCGAAGTGTTTTCTTCAGCCCTTCGAATTAAATACGGCATTACATCTTTTACAGGGCCAAACGGAAGATACTTGGCCACATTGTATCCTTGTTCAGATAAATTAAAAGAGATATGGTCACTCATGCCATACAATTGTCCAAACCAAACACGCTGATCAAAGGCAGAAATATTATTTTTCTTCATTAATTCAAGAAGACGGTAACAACTTTCTTCATTATGTGTACCAGCAAATAATGAAATGGAATCTAAGTGATTAATCATATACAAAATTGCAGCGTCAAAATTTTTATCAGTTTCAGTCTTTGAGGTACAAATGGGTGTTTTATATCCTAAATCAGTAGCTCGATTATTTTCTTTTTCCATATAGGCACCGCGAACTACTTTTATCCCAATATGAAATCCTTCTTGTTTGGCATTTTCATGTAATTTTTTCAAATAAGCTAAACGATCCCAACGGTACATTTGTAGGGTATTAAAAATCACTGCCTTTTTCTGGTTAAAGGCACGCATGAGATCCTCAATCAAGCCATCAGCGGCATCTTGCATCCAACTTTCTTCAGCGTCAATTAATAGTCTAACATCTAAATCATATGCTTTCTTACAGGCAATATGAAAGCGATTTCTAACACGCTCCCATTCTTGATTTTCATCATTAGTTAAAGTTTCTCCTTTTCCAATCTTTTCATAAAGCGCGAATCTACCAAAACTTGTTGGCTTAAAAACGGCAAACGGAATGGCTTCCTTTTCCTTTACAAAATCAAGTATTTCTAGAATTTTTTCTAGTGCATTATCTAAAGGATCATCGCCTTCTTGTCCTTCTACAGAATAATCTAAAACTGCACTAACTTTAAACTCAAACATCTTATCAATTATTGGTAGACAATCTTCTTCATTAACACCGCCACAAAAATGATCGAATACCGTAGCACGAATCAATCCTTCAACGGGTAAATTAGCTTTAATTGCAAAATTGGTCATTGCCGTACCAATGCGTACCAAGGGTTCATTGGCAATCATTTTGAAAAGAAAATAGGCACGTTCTAATTCTGAATCAGTTTTTAAAGCAAATGCCGTTGCGGTATTATCAAAAAATCGATTCATTTCTTAAGATTTATCAAGACTATAAAGATAAAGACACCTATTTATTCTTTAGACAAAAAATTAACTTTATTTTGCAGTCTTAATGACCATTTTGAATTCTATTTAAAGAAAACAAATGCAATCGATTACAACTGATTCATATCAAGTACATTTTAATCAAGAAGCTACTGATAATCTCAATAGGTTTCTAGATAACGCTTCTTATTCTTCAATGTTCATCATTGTTGATGAAAATACGTATGACAAATGCCTACCCAATTTTATGGCTTCTATTAAAGGAGATCATCATTTTGAGGTACTTGAAATTGAATCAGGCGAAATCAATAAAAACATACAAACTTGTTTGAATTTGTGGCAAGCGCTATCTGAACTTGATGCAGATCGTAAAAGTTTAATCATCAATTTGGGCGGTGGTGTGATTACAGATTTAGGCGGATTTGTAGCTTCAACTTTCAAAAGAGGAATTGATTTTATAAACGTGCCCACTACCCTGCTCTCAATGGTAGATGCTTCGGTGGGTGGTAAAACAGGTGTTGATTTAGGGCCCTTAAAAAATCAAATTGGAGTTATTAATCAACCCAAAATGGTTTTAATAATTTCTGAGTTTTTGCAAACCTTAGAAGAGCGGCAACTAAATAGCGGATTTGCAGAAATATTGAAACACGGCTTAATTCAAGATGCTAACTATTGGAATGATTTAAAAGAAATTCAAGATTTTTCAAATCTAGATGACATTATTGGACGTTCTGTTGCCATAAAAAATAAAGTTGTTTTACAAGATCCCACTGAACAAGGACATCGAAAAATATTGAATTTCGGACATACCTTAGGGCACGCCATAGAATCTTATTTTTTAGTGAATCAAGAAAAAGAAACCCTGCTACACGGCGAAGCCATAGCCGCAGGTATGATACTTGAAGCCTATCTTTCTAGAGAACTTATTGGTTTGCAAAAAGAAGAACTCGATGATATATCGGCAACATTTATATCGCGTTACGGAAAAGTTGATTTTACCGAAAAAGATATTGAGCACATTCTAAACTTTTTAAAATTTGATAAGAAAAATTCACATGGAAGTATTAATTATGCTCTAATTCGGGGTATAGGAAAACCTGTAATTGATGTGCAAATTCCGGATCATTTATATACTGCTGCTTTTACACACTACAAAGATGCCTAGCTTCGTATACTAAAAAAGAAGATTTACAACTCTTTTGATGTATGCACGTAGAAAAAACATAGTTTAGATTCATTAACCAAATCAACCACTATGCTACGCAAATTAGTAGACTACAAGAAGTTAGACCGAGAATTAGCCGCTCTGTTAATTGAAACCTATCCTGACGGATATGGCGATAATGACATCATAGCTTTTCGAAATGCAAAAGGAGAATTCATTGAAGCTGTTGAAATTCAAACAGCTGAAACGCTCTATTTAGTTAAAATAAGTAAAAGTCTTTCAGACTTTATTTCAAATTTTGAAGATAAAATTGAAAAAGAATTAGAGCTAACTGAAGAAGCTATTTTAGAAGAAGCTGAAGCTAAAGAAATAGAATCAGAATTCAATTCGCAAGACGAAGTTGATGAAGATTCAAATCAAGATTAAAAATATCTTTCTCTAATAATATCTCTGTGATGCCTTTGGTGTCCGCAAATAATAAACCCCAGTGAAGCAACACTTGAGGGGGCGTTACTAGCAATTCCGTATTTCTTTAAAGTTTCAGTATTGAAACTTTTGAAAAGCGAGATGGTTGCATTTCGTGTCACACTGTACTCTTCAATGATGCCAGATTTAGTTTTGTCGCTAACATCAACTTCTGCAACAAACAAATCTTGATCAAAACCTGGTAAAGCCGTCTTATCATTTCTCGAAAAACGCAAAGCCCGGTATTGAAATACGCGCTCAGTATCAATAATATGTTGTAAAGCCATGGCTACTGTCCATTTTCCTTCAGCGTAGCTAAAATTCATTTTATCTTCAGGAATACTGGCAATAAATTTAGGAAAGTTGTCAAGCTGTTTTTGTAGCACATCCAATAAAACTGCATTACCTACTTTATCAATATACTGTTGATAATAAGAATTGTAATGGTCACTATTTAAATCAGAAGCTTTCATTTTTTATAGCTCATTAAAAATGAAATGCATTAATCTCTTTTTATCATTAATACTCTCTTCCAAAGAAATCATAGTTTCCGTTCTGCTGATACCATCAATATCATCAATTGAAAAAATGATATTTTTAGCATGGTTCGTATCCTTAGCACGAATTTTACAAAAGATATTGAATTTACCCGTAGTAATATGCGCAACTGTTACGTTCGGAATTTGCTCTAAACGCTCTAAAACAAATTTTGTTTGATGGGTTTTTTCAAGAAATATGCCAACATAGGCTATAAATGAGTAGCCTAATTTGATATAATCAAGGGTTAATGATGAACCTTTGATTATTCCAGCTTCTTCCATCTTTTTGACTCGAACATGCACCGTACCCGCTGAAATCAAAAGTTTCTTTGCGATGTCTGTAAATGGAGTCCTTGTGTTATCAATCAACATATCTAAAATCTGGTGATCAATATCGTCTAATTTAACCTTCGTCATAATAAACTAATTTTGAGCTAAAATAAATAAAGAAGAAAAATATTCAATAAAAATTGATTTATTATAACAAAAATGTAACAAAAGTGATGATTTATAAAAAATAATTCAATTTTAGAGAATTTCCCATAAGGAGCTATTCTTCAATGCAGTACCCATATTTTCAAGATTACAATCATAATTTTCATGCCCAAAATAATTGGACAAATCTCCGACCTTTTCTATATGTGGTATAAATTGAATCTTTCCGTCAACAAGTGTTTCTTTAAAGAGGATTCCAACATCATGGGTATATGTGGCATTTATTTTGTGAGCATTTCGAATTAGCACATCAAAATATAACTTTTGATTTTCTGGTATTTCAAAATATTCGTCTGTAGAAAATTGGTCAATTTTGTTCTCTGAAATAGTTTGCAATGCGGTTAACATAGCATTGAAAATATACATTCTAGTTTGTTCGCGTGCATAATCTTCTTTATAATGCCCGGCCTCAAAAAGTAGTGTTGGCACCCCTTGCATTTGAAACGTATCACCTACACAATTTGCATTAAAGGCGTCATCATAACGACCAACTTGACCCGGAATCATTTTCTGTAGCTGTTGATTCATCGCCACAATTAGTTGCATACTTTTTTGTCTCGTAGTATTGATATTTCGCTCCTGGTTAAAAGCAGGCGCCAAAAAAGAAACCGTAGCGGGCATTTCACTTTTACCTACATTAAAGATGGTACGCTGATCATGCAAATTAAAACAATAATCGGGTTGAAAAGCATCGAACAGAGTCCGTAAAATAATACTTTCAGGCTGCGACCTATCTTGTGCATCTCTATTTAAGTCAATTTGATTTAAGTTGACGCGCGTATAGGCATGAGCACCATCAGGATTTAAAATCGGAATAATCTTTATTGTACATTGACTAAGAATACTTTGGGTCTTTTGATGATCCGAATTTAGAAAATTTATTACATCAAGAACGGCTTTTGTCGTGGTTGACTCATTGCCATGCATTTGTGACCACATTAAGATCTTACGTGAACCAATGCCCAATGAAATACAGTGAATGGGTCTTTCTTCAACGGAACTTCCTATTATTTCTAAAGAAGCAGAATTCAATTTACTTCGAAAAAAGGGCAATAGCTTCTCATTAGTTATATATCTGCCATGAACAGAAGTCTCCTTTATTTCATCGTAAGCATCAATAGAAATCATATAGCGCTAAAACTTTCGTCAAAAATAACATTAATGCTATGAATGCTCTTTACCTTTTCATTATTTTGCAGAAATGAATTTAAAATCAATCATTCTTATTCCATTAACGGTATTGCTACTCAATTGTAATACGCCCGAGCGCAATTGTACAGATTTTAAGAACGGAGAATTTAGCTTTAAGTCAATCATTGATGGCAAGGAAGTTAGCACTACATTTGTTCGTAAAGATGATTTAGAAATCAATTATTTTGAAAGCCAAATAGATTCATTTTCTATACGATGGATTAACGATTGTGAATACATTGGTAAAAATTTGAATCCGAAAAATAGAGCTGAAGAAAAACCTATTCATTTTAAAATATTGTCAACAAAGGATAATTCTTATACTTTTGAATATAGCTTTGTTGGTAAGGCTAAAAAAGAAAAGGGAACCGTTATAAAAACCAAATAACCATTAATTTGCACTAATTATGTTTGAAATTTTCGCCAACCCAGATGCCTGGATCGCTTTATTAACACTAACTTTTTTAGAAATTGTTCTTGGTATCGATAACATTATTTTCATTTCAATTGCAGCGGGTAAATTAGAACCTGTTCAAAGAAAAAAAGCAACCAATATTGGGCTTGTTTTGGCCATGGTTATGCGTATAGTACTGCTATTTGGAATCACTTGGTTGACTGCCTTGAAGAAACCTTTTTGGGTTTTTGATAGTGATTGGATTTCAGGTGGTATTAGCGGTCAAGCAATGATTCTTTTTGCTGGTGGCTTGTTTTTACTGTACAAGAGTACGCGTGAAATACATGAGAAAGTTGAACATAAAGGTCATGACGAAGTTGAAGTAAAAAAAGGTAGATCCAAATCTTTGAGTAGAGCCATTGTGCAAATAACTATGATTAATATTGTTTTCTCATTTGACTCAATATTAACCGCAATTGGAATGACTAACGGAATTTCAGCCAACCCTAACGACGCTTTAATTATCATGATTATAGCGGTTGTTATTTCAGTGATTATAATGATGCTTTTTGCAAATCCGGTAGGAGAATTCGTGACCAAACACCCATCAATTCAAATATTAGGACTCTCATTTCTAATATTAATAGGATTTATGCTCATTACAGAAGCTGCACATTTAGGTCATCTTGTAGTATTTGGAAATGAAGTTGGCGTCATACCAAAGGGATACCTATACTTTGCTATAGCCTTTTCATTATTGGTCGAATTCTTGGATCTAAGAATGAAAAAGAACACTCAATCTGAAATTAAAGAAGTTTCTTCAGAAGAATAAGCTTTATTGAAAGACTCAAGTCAAGACCTTTAAGCAAGCCCTAAGTACACATGAAAATGCTTGAGGTAATAAAGAATTTCTAAAGTGTCTAGATGGGTGAAACAATAGTTTCAGCAAAATTACCTTATGAAACTACTGAATATCATTATGCATGTTTACACATTAATTGCCCTATGTAACAAGTATTAGTTAGGTCTTTGAAATGTGGCTTCAGGATTAGCGCTCTTTTGAGATTCAAATAATCGCTGTTGTTGCTTTACGGTCATGGTGCTTCCGTCATGACTCCAGCCTGGAGGGCCAAATACATACATGAATTTATGCCATAAATTCGGCGATTTCTTCATGTCATGCCATATATCCTTATACTCATGGGTCAAAATAACCAAAGGGTTATAAGATTCAGGTGCGTGAATCACACCAAACTTTACTTCTACATCATCATCCAATTCTTTCCAAGTACCAAATAGCTTATCAAAGCAGTTCAAAAATCCGCCATGATTTTTATCTAAATATTCCACATTTTGAGAATGATGCACTTGATGCATCGTATGGGTGTTGAATATTTTTTCAATCCATCCCATTTTAGGCACGTATTTAGAATGCAATTGAAACTGCCAAAAAGATTCAATAGCTAAGGCGAAAATTACCACTTCTACCGGAAAACCAACAGCGGGCATCCACATATAAAAGAAAGGCTTGTATAAAAGTGTAAACCATCCATTTCTAATGGCTGTACCTAAATTAAAATGATCTGAAGAATGGTGCACAATATGTGCTGCCCATAACACGCGAATCTCATGATTGGCTCTGTGAAACCAATAGTAAGTAAAATCATCAGCTAATTGCGCAATTAAAAAGATATACCATTCGTAACCAAAGGAATTATATCCCATAATATTTCTACGCGCCCCGGTAACTTCATCAACAATTGGGTTGAATAATTCATAGGCCCATTCAAAAACAACTATTAAAACCGTAAGCTTGATTAACGGACCTAAAATGGCACTGCCAATACCCATCGCCCCACTGGCCATTAAATCTTTCCAAACATAAAGATCCTCATCGCCGTGTGTATGGCTATATGTTATTTCTAATAAAATAAATGCGATAAAGGCCGGTACACCGTAAATAAGTGGGTTAGTTAGATCCATTAAGTAGCTAAGTTTCGGTAAATATAGGTATTCTCAATACCATCAAACAACTTGTTAAACATTTTGTTTCTTTTAAAAGGAATTAAGCAAAAAGAGTTCAACAAAACCTTAGCCATTATTCTTTTTTATAAGTTTATTCTGCTCTTCAAGTAAGTGTTCAATTCTTGAAAGTAACTCAATATTTTTAGGTGTTTCTACTGCTTCATTGGCAATATCTTCAGCTTCGTTTCTAAAACGATTCATCCCCTTAATCACTATAAAAATAGTCAGTGCAATAATTAAAAAATCAATAAGTACGTTGAAAAGATCGCCATACCCTATGGCTACTTCAGGTGCATATTCACTACCCTTTTGCAAAACAAATTTCATATTAGAAAAATCCATTCCGCCTGTTAATAGTGATAAAGGCGGCATAATTATCTTTTTAACAAGTGTGTTTACAACAGCGTTAAAAGAAGCACCTATGATAATACCAATGGCCATATCAACCATATTGCCTTTAACCGCAAAATTTTTAAATTCTGTTATAAATTTCTTCATGCCTTAAAACAAGGTGGTTTGACCTTCATCTTCATCATTTTCTAACTTCTCTTTGAGCGTGTTTTTTGGTTTGGTTGTGCGCAATTTTTCTTTATCAGTAGGTTCAACACTTAACTCTTGTGTTATACTTTGCTCATCAATTACCTCGATTTCAGTGGTTTCAACAGGTTCAGGTTTTTCATAAGGTAATGGCTCTATAGTATTAATTTCTAATACTTTATCTTTAGTTAATTGATTTCCCATAGCAGAAATTCCTTTCACTGAAATGAATTTTTCTAAGTCTATAATCAAATTATCTTGTCTTTCTTTACCTCGTTTCTTAGCAAAAATAACTTCTGCCTGAGGGCGATAATCTGTAAACACCTTTTCTAAATAAGATTTTGAGTGATCACTAATAATTGATTCTACTTTATCAGGATTATCGATTACAAAACGCTTTACATAAAAAAGTTCTTTTTCGCCTTCCCAATAAATGGCAGAAATAGGTTTCTCTTTCTCCCATTTTTCAAGTACAATCATATCATCATTAAAACGTAAGGTCAATTCAGGAATTACGGTTTTAATGACTCCTTTTTGATCAATAATAAGTAATCGATCTTCGCTAGTAAATTCGCCTAAGAAATCTCCTCTTTCATCAATATTTAAACGCTGTACAGTATCATCAAACCACAGCTTACGCGGTTTTAAAGTGGATAAACCTTTCTCCTTTAATTCGATACGCTTTACTGAATATTTGGTAACCAAATTTCCTTTTGAACCCCTACCCTTGATGATAACATCAGAAAAATCAAGATCCCATTTTAGTTTCTTAATACTTCCTACCTGACGTAATAGAACCGTAATTACTTCAGCTTCACCATTGGGGTTTGATGAAAAATAAAGGACATTAGTATTTGGTTTACCAGTTCCTAATGAATACATTTTGTCACGTGTAATACTGGTTACATTAAAACGCTTGATGTAACTTGGTCCGCCCTTTCCATCCTTATAAATCATATTATAGGTGGTGCGGGTATCTTTCTTTTTAAAGACGGCTACATGAATAATGTTTTTAGCAACAAAGGTTTTTGAATCTACCTTAGTAACCATCATTTGGCCATCTCTAGTAAATACAATGACGTCGTCAATATCAGCACAATCAGTGACGTATTCGTCTTTTCTTAGCGATGTACCAACAAAACCTTCTTCACGATTTACATATAATTTTGTATTTCGAATCACAACTTTTGTGGCTTCAATATCATCAAAAATTCGAATTTCTGATTTACGCTCTTTGCCCTTGCCATAGGTGTCTTTCAACCTTTTAAAGTAACTGATAGCAAAGTCAATTATATGAGCCAGATTATGTTTAACCTCAGCTATTTTCTCCTCTAAATTATCAAGATGTTGTTGTGCTTTATCTAAATCAAACTTTGAAATTTTCTTGATTTTAATTTCAGTTAGGCGCAAAATATCTTCCTCAATAACCGGTCTTTTGAGGTTCTTAGTATACGGTTTTAAACCTTTATCTATTGCTTTAATAACGCCCTCCCATGTTTCTTCTTCTTCAATATCACGATAGATTCGGTTTTCTATAAAAATTCTTTCTAAAGATGCTGCATGCCATTGTGCCTCAAGTTCACCTAATTGAATTTCTAATTCTTGTCTTAATAAATCAACTGTTGCATCTGTAGAGCGCTGCAACATTTCAGTGACCCCGATAAACAAAGGTTTATTGTCTTCAATGATACATCCTAAAGGCGAAATAGATGATTCACATTTGGTAAAAGCATAGAGCGCATCAATGGTTTTATCTGGCGACATTCCTGACGGAAGATGCACCAAAATCTCAACATCTGCAGCAGTATTATCTTCAATCTTCTTAACGCGAATTTTTCCTTTCTCATTCGCTTTTAAGATCGATTCTATTAAAGAAGACGTATTGGTACCATAGGGAATTTCACTAATAACAAGTGTATTTTTATTTAGCGTTGCAATTTTTGCGCGAACACGAATTTTTCCACCGCGTACACCGTCATTATAGCCAGTTACATCTATAATTCCTGAAGTCGGAAAATCAGGATACAATTTAAATCGTTTGCCTTGTAAATGTTTTACTGAGGCATCAATAAGTTCATTAAAGTTATGCGGAAGTACTTTTGTTGATAAACCTACTGCAATACCTTCAGCCCCTTGCGCCAAAAGTAACGGAAACATGACCGGAAGGTTTACAGGTTCTTTTTTTCTACCGTCATATGACTGCTGCCATTCTGTTATTTTAGGGCTAAAAACTACATCTAAAGCGAATTTTGAAAGTCGGGCTTCAATATATCGAGAGGCTGCAGCTCGATCACCTGTTAATATATTACCCCAGTTGCCCTGAGTATCAATCAACAAATCTTTTTGACCCATTTGAACCATGGCGTCTGCAATACTTGCATCGCCATGCGGATGGTATTGCATGGTATGACCCACAACATTTGCTACCTTATTATAACGGCCATCATCAAGCTCTTTTAGCGCATGCATGATTCTGCGTTGAACCGGTTTAAAACCATCTTCTATGGCAGGTACCGCCCGTTCTAAAATAACATAAGAGGCATAATCAAGAAACCACTCTTGATACATACCCGTAACCTTGGTTAAGGCATTATCTTCATCTTCAATATCAGCATCTATAGATTGATTTTCAGTAGAATTTTCATCAACTTCAGAAGTTTGATTCGTATTCGATTCATCAGCACCATCTTGGTGTAAACCTTCATCGCCTTCTGCTGGTAAATTTATGTCTTCATCATTTTCCTCCATAAAAGATACTTCCTGGTGGGTCGGTTTTTAAGTGTTATTTATTGAACTATATCTTCTACTAAATCAATTTCAACCTTTAAGTTTTCAATGATAAACTTTTGACGGTCAGGTGTATTCTTACCCATATAGAAACTTAGTAATTCTTCTATAGACATCGCCTTATCAAGCATGACAGGCTCAAGGCGTATATCATCGCCAATAAAATGAACAAATTCATCAGGCGAAATTTCACCTAAACCTTTAAATCGTGTAATTTCTGGTTTACCTGTTAATTTCTGAATCGCATTTCTGCGTTCCTCATCACTATAGCAGTAAATGGTTTCCTTTTTATTACGCACTCTAAATAAAGGCGTTTGCAGAATGTATAAATGATTTTCTTTTATCAGTTCAGGAAAAAACTGTAAAAAGAAGGTAATCAACAAAAGCCTAATATGCATACCATCAACATCGGCATCGGTAGCGATAACAATATTATTGTACCGCAAATCTTGCATAGACTCTTCAATATTCAAAGCCGCCTGCAAGAGATTGAATTCTTCATTTTCATAAACAATCTTTTTTGACAAACCATATGAATTTAACGGTTTACCTTTCAAACTAAATACAGCTTGAGTATTTACGTCTCGTGATTTTGTAATCGAACCTGATGCTGAATCTCCCTCGGTTATGAACAAGGTGCTTTCAAGGTTTCTATCTTTTTTAGTATCGCCTAAATGAATACGGCAATCACGCAATTTTTTATTATGAAGATTGGCTTTTTTAGCACGATCCTTGGCGAGCTTACGTATGCCCGATAATTCTTTACGTTCTCTTTCAGCCTGTAAAATTTTACGTTGAAGCGCTTCACGAGTATCGGGGTTTTTATGTAAATAGTTATCTAAATATTTACCTACAAAATCATTAATGTAGGTTCTAACTGTAGGCAAACCACCTCCCATATCAGTAGAACCTAACTTGGTTTTTGTTTGACTCTCAAAAACAGGCTCCATTACTTTAATAGAAATCGCTGATATAATCGATTTACGAATATCAGAAGGATCATAATTCTTACCATAAAACTCACGAACAGTTTTTACTATTGCCTCACGAAAAGCAGTTTGATGCGTTCCTCCCTGCGTTGTATTTTGTCCGTTAACAAAAGAATGATATTCTTCACTATACTGTGTTTTACTATGGGTAATGGCAATTTCAATATCATCGCCCTTCAAATGAATCACAGGATACAGAAAATCTTCTGTATTGTTATTATCCTCTAATAAATCTTTGAGTCCGTTTTTAGAATGAAATTTCTCGCCGTTGAAATCAATGGTCAATCCCGGATTCAAATACACATAATTCTTGAGCATACGTTCTACATACTCATTTCGGTATTTGAATTTTTTAAAGATGGTGTCGTCAGGTATAAAACTAACCTTAGTACCTTTTCTTTGTGAAGTTTGTGCCGGGCCTTCTTCTTTGATTAAATTACCTTGACTAAACTCAGCCGTTTTCACTTGATTATCTCTTGAAGATTGAACTTCAAAGAAACTAGACAGGGCATTCACGGCTTTAGTACCGACTCCGTTGAGGCCTACTGATTTTTTGAATGCTCGAGAATCATATTTACCCCCAGTGTTCATTTTTGAAACCACATCAACCACTTTGCCCAAGGGAATTCCACGACCGTAATCACGTACTTTAACTAAATTATCTTTAATACGGATTTCGATAGTTTTACCTGCACCCATAACGAATTCATCAATACAGTTATCGAGCACTTCTTTAAGTAGAATATAAATTCCGTCATCAGCCGAAGAACCATCCCCAAGTTTACCAATGTACATACCTGGACGCATTCGAATATGCTCTTTCCAATCGAGCGAGCGAATATTATCTTCGGTATACTTGGTTTCTGCCATATATAGGGGTTTCAACAAAGACGACTAAGATAAGACTACTTCAAAAAAAATGAAACCCCTCTCTTATAAAGTAATTAACAATGAATTAGGTGTTTTGTTGATAGCTAATTGGAACAATTACCTGATGCTATTTCTGCTATGGTTGGATTAAACGAATTTTGTTCAATGGTAACTAGATTGTTCCATCCTTCATTGAGAAGGTTTTGAAGGCTACAAAAATTAGATAAAGAACTATTTTCAGTAATGCTTAAGTTTCCTTGTAAGTTCGTTAAGTTTTCTAATCCATTTAATGATTGTAATTGACCATTTCTAATAATAGTCATTTGCCCCCCTACATTAGATAATGAATTTAAAAATTGAAGATTTTGAGTTTCAACATGTTCAACATGAACATTGCCACCAACATTGGTCAAACTATTTAATGAATCGAGATTTCCATTGATATTCGCTATAAAAAAACCTCCCCCAACACTATTTAAGCTACTAAAAGCAGTTACATTTTCAATTATGGGTAAATTCAAACTATTGACATTAAAACTAGCGATGACTTCAGTTAAATTTGAAAAGCCTGAAATACTATATGATGAATTGTTATTTTCTATTTCTAAAACACCACCGATGCTTTCCAAATTATTAAAACCATTGATGCTTTCTAAACTATTATTCTCAATGATGACCAAGGCAGAATTAATTTCAGTTAATGCGCTAAAACCAGCTATTGAGGTTAAATTATCATTTTGCTGAATCGTTAAACTACCTTGAACTATTTGTAATGAGTTCAAGCCTGAAACATCTACAATAGTTGAAGGATTATTCGTATCGGCAATAGTGAGCCTGCCTGTCACTTCTACAAAGTTTTCGGCAGCGAACTCATTAATTTCTGCTTGTGTGGTTAAAACTTTATTTCCTCGATATGTTTTACCCAATTCGCCATTATTATCAATATTCGGATTAGGATTTTGACTACCACTTGGTTCATTTTCAGAACA
>CAZKQM010000032.1:0-32754 GCA_964554895.1 uncultured Maribacter sp.
ATCTTGACATATTATGAGCATCAAAGAAAAAATTTCCGAAGAACTTTTACTTGAAGAAGAACTAGTAGGTCAAAATGAGATTGTACTTTTTAATGACGATGTGAATACTTTTGAACATGTTATTGAAACCTTGATTCAAGTTTGTGAGCATACGTCTACGCAAGCAGAACAATGTTCTCTTATTGTTCATCATAAAGGTAAATGTACGGTCAAAACAGGTAAATACAGTGACTTGGAGCCTAGATGTAGTAAATTATTACAGGCGGGTTTAAGTGCTGAAATTGTTTAAGTTTGCTTCTTTAGAATATACAATTAAGAGTGTAACAACCATGCGTTGTTTACCATTTTATTTCATCTTCTTTTGGGTAGCTGTAAGTGTTGCTCAAGAATTGCCCCCCATACAAAATTTCACTTCGTATGATTATGATGCAGAAACCCAAAACTGGGATATTTCTCAAACGTCAAATAAATTTATTTATGTAGCCAATAATCATAGTTTGTTACAATATGATGGCGAGAGGTGGATAAAGTATCCATCTAAAAACGGAACCATAATTCGGGCGGTTCATGCCCATAAAGATGTGGTATATACGGGTTCTTTTAAAGATTTTGGCAAATGGGATGCTGATAATTACGGAAGGCTTCAATACACCTCTTTATCAAATTTATTGCCTGAGCCTTTGGCCGCTGATGAAGAGATATGGCAGATAAACGCCATTGATGATTGGGTCTTGTTTAAATCATCAAAAAATATTTATGTCTTTGATTCTATTGAAAAATCATTTCAAATATTTAAAATTAAAGGTGGTGAAGCTAAAATGTTTATTAGTGATGCGAATGTTTATTTTCAAATTCAAGGTAAAGGTTTATATAAAATAACAAGTCAAGGTGTTCAACTCTTTGCTGATGCACCAGTGCTTAAAAATGAAATTATTCACGGACTTTTTAATGCTCAAAATGAAATCTTGTTACTTACAGAAAAGGGCAAATTTTATTTTTTAAATGAACAAGGAAAAACAAAACCTTGGGTCAATAAAAGTGAAGCTGTATTAAATGGTAAAACAATATTTACAGCTACACGATTAAAGAATGACGGTTTTGCTATTGGCACCATTTCGGACGGAGTTTATATTATTTCAAGAGAAGGAAAATTAGTATATCATATCAATACTGAAAACGGAATTTTAAATAATACGGTGCTTTCTATACATCAAGATTTTGATGAAAACCTTTGGTTGGGTCTTGACAATGGTATTAGTGTGATCAATTTAAATACGCCTTTTAGAGAATTTATTGATAAGGCAGGTAGAGTAGGAGTGGTTTATACCGCAATGAATTTTGACAATTATTTGTATTTAGGAACAAATCAAGGTTTGTTCTACAGGCCAAAGAATGAGAATATTCCTTTTACGATGATTCCTAGTACTGCCGGTCAAGTTTGGAAATTACGGGTTGTAAAAGGCACTTTGTTTTGTGGGCATAATAAAGGCACTTTTGTGGTTCAAAAAGATAAGGCTGAGCGTATTGCTGATATTGCAGGTTCTTGGGATTTTAAAAGCATCCCTAATGCACCAAATTTGATTCTTCAGGGTAATTTTTCAGGATTAACTATTTTAGAAAAAATAGAGGGCAAATGGCAATTTAGAAATACAATCGAAGGTTTTTCTGTTTCAAGTCGTTTTTTTGAATTATTGAATACTCGAACTGTTATTGTAAATCATGAATATAATGGTGTTTTTATGCTTGAATTTGATGATAATTTTAAAAAGGTTATCCTTAAAAACAAACAATCTAGCTATGGGTATGGCACTAGTTTGATAAGGTTTTCTGACGAACTAAAGTATACGTCTAACAACGGAATTTTTTCAATACATGCTGACGATACTATTTTTCCGGTTGATTCGCTTTTAACTGAAAAAGTATTTCAATTTGGAAGGCCTAAGAGTATATTAATTCCCGATGAAAATAAAGAACGAATATGGACATTTACGGAATCTGGAATTTTATATCTAGAAGAAAATCAATTTAATGGTAATACAAGTGCAACACATATTGAGACACCAAGTTTCTTTAAAAATAGTATGGGTGTTTTAGGCTTTGAAAACGTAAATTACATAGAAGACAACACCTATTTAATTGGGGTTAGTAATGGGTATACTACCTTAGACTTAAATGAATTGTCAAAAATTCAATTTAATGTTTCTATTAGCAAAATCAATCTAGATTATTTTAATAAAGCCTCTAGGCAAGTTCCACTAATAGATGCGGGAAGTTTTGAAAGTTCAGATAATAACATAAGTTTTGAATATAGTGTGCCGCAATACCATAAATTTTCTAATGTACAATATCAATACTTGCTTAAAGGTGCCTTTGATACCTATAGTAAATGGTCTGAACTTGCTTCAGTTAATTTTTCAAATTTAGATTTTGGCAGTTATACCTTTGAAGTAAAAGCAAAAATAAACGGAGAAATTTCAAATAATATAGCATCTTATGAATTTGAAATTAAAAAACCATGGTACCACACCATTTGGGCATATATAGGGTATGTGATTGCCAGTATACTATTGGCCTTTTTAATTCATAAAGCCTATAAATCATATTACAGGTCAAAGCAGGCGGCAATTGATCGCATCAATAAACAAAAAAGCCGACGCAAAAAAAGTAAGGCAAAAAGAAAGATTGTTCAATTGCAAAATGAAAAATTAGCACATGAAATTGAATCAAAGAATAGAGAGTTGGCCGTTGCAACCATGAGCATTATAAAAAAGAATGAATTTCTAAATGCCATAAAAGATCAGTTGAAGAATAACAATGATAATCCAGAAATAAAGGCTGTAATCAAAACTATAGATCGAAATATTAATAATTCAGATGATTGGAAATTCTTTGAAGATGCCTTTAATAACGCAGATAAAGACTTCTTGAAAAAAATTAAAAACTTGCATCAAGATTTAACAGCTAATGATTTAAAGTTGTGCGCGTACCTAAGATTAAATTTATCTTCAAAAGAAATTGCTCCCTTGCTTAATATTTCGGTAAAAAGTGTAGAAGTTAAACGTTATCGACTTAGAAAAAAAATGAACCTAAAGCATGAAAGTAATTTGATTTCATACATTTTGAATATTTAGACAACTATACACTACATAGAAACGCCACTACAAGACCACTACATTTTTATTTTGTTTAACTTTTTATACAATTCTTTTTACAAAAATATAAAAACGGAAAAACCTTTATGCATCGAGGTTTATATTGCTTTATTGATAATTTTCCCCTTTGAATTTTTCTGATGTAGTTTTTTGTATAGGTTTTAATTGAATAATTCTCAATAGAAGAATATAAATTCATCTTCAGAAATTATACCTAAATGAAACTAATATCTTTTTTGTCCTTCTTATTGCTTTTCACCGTGAATGCTTTTGGTCAAAACCAAGTTACCGGAACTGTTTTTGATGAGGTAACTAATGAAGTATTGCCTGGTGTAAATGTGGTTCTTAAAGGAACGAATAACGGGGTAACTACAGATTTTGATGGAAACTTTAGCATTAATGATGTTAGGGTAAATGATGTTTTACAATTCTCATACCTGGGTTTTAAATCAAAAGAGGTAACCATTAGTTCTACTACTAATCTTAAAATTTATCTTCAAGAAGATGTTAGTGCTCTAGATGAAGTTGTAGTAGTTGGGTATGGTACTCAAACTAAAAAAGAAATCACAGGTGCAGTTGCTGTTGTAGGATCTGAGACTATTGAAGAATTGAACCCCACAAGAATTGAACAAGCTTTGCAGGGTCAGGTAGCTGGTGTCAATATAACTTCGCAATCAGGTTCGCCAGGTAGTGCATCTAGCATACGTATTCGAGGTATTTCTACCAATGGAGATAACTCACCATTAATTTTAGTTGATGGAGTAAGGATAGAAGATTTAAGTGTTCTGAATCCCGGTGACATTGAAAGCATCAATGTTTTAAAAGATGCTACAGCAGGTATATATGGTGTGCAAGCTGCAAATGGTGTAATATTAATCACAACCAAGATTGGTAGAAAGAATTCTAAACTTCAATTTAATTATGATTCTTTTGGAGGTTTTCAACAAACTGCCAGAAGAATACCAGTATTAAATGCACGTGAATATGCCTTAATACGTAATGAGGCTTTTGTTGCAAATGGACAAGCACTTCCCTTTCCACGGGCACTAGAATTAGGAGAAGGAACTGATTGGCAAGACGAAGTATTTCAAAATGCGCCCATCTTTAATCATAATCTAACTGTTACTGGCGGAAACGATAAATCCACATTTTCTTTATCTAGTGGTGTATTAGTTCAAGATGGTATTGTTGGAGGTGATAAAGCGAACTTTACAAGATTTTCAACTAGACTAAATTTTAATACAAGCTTTTTTGATAAATTAAAGTTAACAACTAATGTAGCTTACACCGGAACTAGCAGGAAAACCTTACCGGAAAATGCCATTGGTTCAGTCTTGTTTAGTGCCTTGAACATTGCTCCTACGTTACCAGTTAGAGACGATAATCTTAATTTCTCAACAACAAATGGTCTATTCGGTATTGAGGTTGTTAACCCGCTTGGCCTGATAGAAAGTACCTTCAACAGATTTCAAGTAGATCGAATAAGTAGTAAAATTGGTCTTGAGTATGAGATTATTAAAGGGCTAAGGGCAACAAGTAATTTTCAGTTCAATTATGCAGAAGCATCTGGTAGGAGTTTTGTTTTTGTGGGAGATGAAAATTTAGCAGGTTCTGTATTTAGTCCAGGAGAAGATGAAGAAGTTGATTTTGCCGTATTGAACCAAAACAAAGATTTGTTTCGTGATTATATCTGGGACACTTATATTAATTATGAAAAATTGCTGGCAGACAATCATAAATTTAATTTCACATTAGGAGTTTCGTTTTCTTCTGAATCAGGCGAATTTTTTGGCTCTGATAGAGGGGTGCTGACTCAGCCAACAGATTTCGCTAATGCTGAGTTCGAAGAGGGTAGGCCTATCCAAAATGGCCTCCGAGATAGTGGTCAAAGCGGTAAATTCGATGCTCGTCTTTTTTCGATTTTTGCAAGGCTTCAATATAATTTTAAAGACAAGTATTTGTTATCAGGGGTTGTACGTCGTGATGGTTCTTCAAATTTTGGTCCTGATAATAGGTTTGGGTATTTTCCATCCGGATCGATTGGATGGGTTGCTTCAGAAGAAGATTTTTTAAATGGCAATGATTTTATCAGTTTTCTAAAATTGAGAGGTAGTTATGGTCTTATCGGTAATGATAGGATACCAGGCAATGCTTTTCGTTCTGTATTAGGAGGTGAAGCTGCGGCAGTATTTAACAACGAGCTTGTTTTTGGTCAGGCAGAGGGTATTTTACCAAACCCTACCATTAAATGGGAGGCTCAAGAAACCTTGGATTTTGGAATAGATTTGAGGTTGTTCAATAGCAAAATTGATATTACTGCTGATTATTTTAAAAGAATTACGAATGATTTGTTGATTCAACCACAAGTATCGGGTATTTTAGGTCCCACGGCTCCTGGAGCACAACCTCCTCTTGTAAATGGGGGTGAAGTTCAAAATACCGGTTTTGAATTTGCTATTGGTTACCAAAGCGACGCTGATAAGAACTTTAATTTTGGAATTAATTACAATATTACCTTTCTAAATAATGAAGTTACGGAAATTAATAGAGATGTGGAGTTTTTACAAGGCGGAGCATTTGGTATAGGGCAATTGCCACCATCAAGATTTGAAGTGGGTTTTCCAATTGGTTATTTCTTTGGCTTAGAAACTGACGGTATTTTTCAAAACCCCGCTGAAGTAAGTGCACATGCTACACAAGCTAATGCTGCTCCTGGTGATTTACGTTTTGTAGATCAAAATGGAGACGGACAAATTGACTCTGATGACCGTACCAATATCGGAAACCCGATACCCGATGCGACCATGGGTTTGAATTTATCTATAAATTATAAAAACTGGGATTTTGGTGCCTATGCTTTTGCTTCCTTGGGTAATGAAATTGTAAGAAATTATGAGAGAGTGCAACCCTTTACTAATCAATCTATTTTTGTTTTAGATAGATTTACACTTTCTGATAGTTCTAATTCAGTTCCTCGGGTAACTAATGGGGCAACATCTAACAACTTATTTTCTGACTTTTTTGTGGAAGATGGTTCTTTCGTTCGTATTCAAAATGCTCAAATTGGTTACACATTTCCCCGAAAATGGGTAGATTCTTTAGGAGCGGATAAATTTAGACTTTACATATCATCTAATAATGTATTTACATTTACTAAATATCGAGGATTTGATCCTAGTGCTTCCTCGGGTTCTCCGATTGGTGCTGGCATAGATACTGGTTTTTATCCCGTTCCTAGAACATTTTTACTAGGAGTTAATTTTAAATTTTAAATGAGAGAGATGATTTCTAAGAAAATTAAAATAACGTTGATCAGGAAATTACTTTCTACGGCTGTTTTAGTACTAACCTTCTATGGTTGTGATGACTTTGTTGACGTAGAACCTTTTAATGAAAATTCAGAAAACTTCTTTAATTCCGAAGAGGATTATCAGAGCGCACTTATTGGAGCTTATGATCTGTTACAATCTTCCTATTTAAATGTTATGTTAGGAGAAATAGCTTCAGATAACACCTTAGCTGGCGGTGAAAGTGCTACAGATGTTCCAGGTATTCAAGAAGTAGATAATATGACACATACACCTGTAAATAGTCAATTGCGCGATATATGGAGTTGGATGTTTGCCGGTGTGAATCGTTCAAATTTTATTTTAGAGTTTCAGGATAAAACAGATTTTCCAGGTAGAGAGCAAGTGCTGGCAGAAGCTACTTTTCTTAGGGCATATTACTATTTTGAATTGGTAAAATGGTTTGGTGATGTTCCTTTAGCAGTAGATCAAAGACTGCAATTTGGAGATGAAAGTGTTGTGGAGAGGACGCCCACCGCAGAGGTATTTGCTCAAATAGAATTAGATTTAATCTTTGCTGCAGAAAATCTACCAGTTGTGCAATCAGATATAGGAAGGGTTACTCAAGGTGCTGCTCTAGCTTTACTGGGCAAAGTCTATTTATATCAAGACGATTTTGAAAATGCCGCTACCGTTCTTGAAGAGGTTATTAATTCTGGCACTTATGATTTGTTAGGAGATTATAGTACCATTTTTGAAAATTTTAACGAAAACAATATAGAATCAGTTTTTGAAATACAATACACAGATTTAGAGGGGGCAGGCTTTGGCTGTTTACAATGTAGTGAAGGAAACGTTGCTGTTGGTTTTAATGGAATTCGGAATTATTCTGGTCCTTTGTTTGAATCTGGTTTTAGTTTTAATGTACCTACACAAGAAGTGTTCGATGCTTTCGAACCCGGAGATATTCGAAGAGAAACTGCCATATTAGATATTGAAGCCTTTGCCGTAGAAAATGCTAATTTTAATAATGGAGCCGGAGTAACTTTTGTTGAAGGCTTTGAGCATACTGGTTTTTACAATCGTAAATATATTTCACGACAGGGCGACTCTAATATTGGAGATGCGAATTTGACTAATCCTAACAATTATAGAGCGATTAGATTTGCTGACGTTTTGCTCATGGCGGCTGAAGCTTTAAATCGTGGTAATATAAGTGATACCAGAGCTCAGATATATTTAAATCGAGTAAGAAATAGAGCTATTTTAGGAAATGTTACCGCAACTGGGGCGGCTTTAACAGATGCAATCTATCAAGAAAGAAGAGTCGAGTTGGTTGGCGAAGGACACCATTTCTTTGATTTGGTAAGAACGGGTAGGGCTGCAACAGAAATTGACGGATTTCAAAGCGGAAAACATGAGCTTTTTCCAATACCTTCAATTGAAATTGAATTGGCGGGTAATCGTTGGCAACAAAACCCCGGATATTAAACAAAAATGAATCATATTAAAATTTTTATGTATAACTAAATTTAACACTATGAAATTAATGAAACGTGTATTATTTCTTTTTTTAGCAACAACTCTTATTGTTGCTTGTAACAGTGACGACGACGGTGGCGATATAACTCCACCAATTGCTGCACCTTCAAATGTTGATGCATCAATTATGATTTCCGATGACGATTCGGGTACAGTAACCATTACACCAACAGCAACTGGTGCTACTTCTTTTGAAGTATTTTTTGGCGATGTTGCTAATGAAACTCCTACTACATTAACTCCTGGTCAAGTAGCGACTAATGTGTACGAAGAAGGAACTTTTACGGCTACTATTGTGGCAATTGGTTCTGACGGTCAAGAAACCGAAATTACAAGAGAAATTGTAGTTGAGTTTTCTGGCGGAGATGCCTTTGATGGCGGATTATTAGCCAATGGAGATTTTGAAGCTGGTGCCGCTCCATGGACCATTGGTTTAGGACCTGATCCTGCGCCTGTAGTAACTGACAACGGTAATACTTTTTACTCGGTTAATGTTGATATGGCAACGCCAGATCAAGTATTTCTTGTTAACGTAAGTCAAATAGGTTTAACTATAACGCCTGATACCAATTACATTTTAACTTTTGATGCCTGGTCAGATGTGGATCGATCTATTGTTGCCGGTATTGGCTTAAGTGGTGGTGATTTTTCAAATACTAGTGTTCCAGTAGCTATTTCTACAATGATGGAGACCTATACACTACAATTAACATCTACAGGTTTTGGAGATGATAATAGCCGTGTGCTTTTTGATTTAGCGGGTGAATTAGGTATGGTAAATATTGATAATGTTTCATTAGTAGAAGGTGGCGATGGTAGCGATACTCCCGGTAATGATGATATGGGCGGCGCAGGTACAGTTATGTTAGTAAACGGTGATTTTGAAGCCGGTGCAGAACCATGGAATGCCGGTGTTGAAGAATTTGACGCTCCACCAGCGCCAGTAGTAACTGAAAACGGAAACACTTTTTATTCTGTTAATGTAGAAAACCCTGATCCTACACAACCTTTCTTAGTGAACTTAAGCCAACAAGGTTTAAGCATAGCTGCTGATACCAATTACATCTTAATGTTTGATGCATGGTCAGATCGTGATCGTACTATCATAGCAGGTATTGGTGAAAGTGCTGGCGGTTTTGCTAGTGTTGCAACAACGGTAGATTTAACGGATCAACTGCAAACATTCGCGCTTAATCTAACTACTGTTGGTTTTGGTGGTGATGATATTCGTGTGCTTTTTGACAGTAACGCAGAAGCTGGTTTAGTTAACATTGATAACGTATCTATTGTTGAAGGTGGTGACGGTAGCGATACACCCGGTAATGATGATATGGGTGGAGATACTTCAGGAATCTCATTCCCTGTAGATCATGAAGATGCTAATTTAGATTACCCTTGGGTTGGTTTTGGTTCAGCTGATTTTGGCCCAATACCGGCAGCTATTTTGGCAAATCCAGATGCCTCAGGTATTAATACCAGCGCTACTGTTTTAGAAATAAATAAACTGGCTGGCGCTCAAGTTTGGGCAGGTGCTAGTCTCCCTTTAGAAGGAGCAATAGATTTTTCTAATAGTGCAGTTGTAACTGTTAAGGTATGGTCGCCACGAGTAGGTACTCCAATATTATTAAAGGTAGAGGATTCTACTTCTGAGGCTGATGGTAATGGTAATCCATCAATATTTGCAGAGATAGCTGCTACATCAACTGTAGCAATGGCTTGGGAAGAGTTAAGCTTTGATCTTTCTCAGTTTGCAGCTTTTGACGCAGCCAATTCTTATGATACAGTTATATTATTCCCAGATTTTGGTAATCCTGGAAATGGTGAATTGTTTTATTTCGATGATATTGAACAATAGTAACTAAAATATAAACGAGGAAAAAGTCTGCTCAAGATAATTGGGCAGACTACCTCTTTTATTAAATTATACATAATGATAAAGAAAATTAGTAGCATACTCAGCATTTTTGTTTGTTTGATTCTTGCCGTTTCATGTCAAGAAGAAGAACCTACCCTAGGGGCTATCCAAGCACCTTCTAATCTTATAATTAATGCTCTTGTTGAACAAGATCAATCGGGTAATATTTCAGTAACACCAACAGCTGATAATGCAATTAATTTTCATATAATTTTTACACCTGGTTCTGATCCAATCGTGATTAGTGCGGGTGAAACTGCGAATTTTCGTTTTACGCAGTCAGGTCAATTTACCGCTCCCATAACAGTTATCGCCTTTGGTACAGGGGGTGCAAGTACAAGTGCATCAATTGATTTAGAGTTAGATGTTCGTTTGACAATTGAACCTGAAATATTAGCACAGATAGCTGGAGGAGATGGTATAACGGCAAGTTCAAAAAGATGGGTTTGGGATCAAAACCAAGCGGGTCATTTTGGTGTAGGCCCCTTAACCAATGATTTTCCAGAATTTTTTAGTGCGTCACCCAGTTCTCTCAATCCTTGTTTGTATGATGATGTATTAGTTTTTAGTCATGATGGTAATAACAATTACTCTTTTGTGCTAGAAACAGGTAATGGTAATCAAACATTTGTAAACTGGACAGAAGTAAATAGATTTTTTCCTGATGCATCACCACAACAATTTATTGATGAGTGTAGAGATATCACAGATCAAGCAGTTTTTGAAACCAATTTTGTGATACTTGAAGAAGATGGCGTACAGACCATTGATGTAGGCAATAGCTTTTTGAGTTATTGGGCAGTGATACCAGGACAATATGAAATTTTAGAGATGACAACCAATAGAATCTCTCTAAGAGGCACAAGCCAGCCTTTCAATGGCGACGGATCTTTAGCTTGGTACAGTTCTTTTGTTCCAGAAGATCAAGTTGATTCTAATAACGGAACACCCTTAGATTCAAGTTTCAGCACCTTAATTTGGTCTGATGAATTTGAAGTAGATGGGCCTCTGGATCCAACCAACTGGACATTTGATTTAGGCGGTGGTGGTTTTGGTAATGCAGAATTACAAACCTATACACAAGACCCCGAAAATGTAATTGTCGAGAATGGTAACTTAAAAATTACGGCCAAAAGGTCAGGAACAGGAGATGGCCAGAGTACCATCTTCTATTATGATGATATTCAGCTGGCAGATGCCAGCGCAAATCCGCAACAATTAATTGAAGATTTTCAAGGTACTGCGCCAGAATTTATGGGATTCGGTGGCGGTAGTTCAGCGGTACTAGACAACCCAGATAGTTCAGGTGTGAACACATCTTCAACGGTGGCTGAATTTACAAGATCACCATCGGCAGAGAGTTTTGCGGGTACGTTTTTTGATTTAAGTACACCACTTGACTTATCTGTAAATAATCAAATGATTATTAATACATGGTCACCCAATGTTGGGGCTGTAATCCGTTTGAAAATTGAAAACTCAAATGACGGAACTCAGTTTTTTGAAATTGATATGAATAGTACAGTAGCAGAGTCATGGGAAACCTTGGTCTATGATTTATCTGCAGCGCCTGCTTTTACGTATGACCGAATTGTACTTTTCTTTGATTTTGGAGTGACCGGAACCGGAAATGCTGATTTCACTTCAGCGCGTGTTAAATCTCAGGGGCTACAGCAATTTACATATGGTAGAGTTGAGGCTAGAGCTAAACTACCAACCGGTGGTGGCACATGGCCTGCAATTTGGATGTTGGGTGCAAACTTCCCACAAGTGGGCTGGCCTGCATCAGGTGAAATTGATATTATGGAGCATGTGGGCAACCAACAAAATGTGATTTTTGGTTCTACGCATGACACCAACAATAATGGAGGAAATGCACGTACAGGCCAAACTACCGTAGCTGGAGTTTCAAATGATTTTCATATTTATGAAATAGAATGGACAGCTACTGAAATTAAATTTGCGGTAGATGGTTTAGTATATCATTCAGTTTCAAATAATGCCTCTTTGCCCTTCAATAATGATTTCTTTTTTATCATGAATGTGGCCATTGGCGGAACTTTTGGTGGTTCGGTAGATCCTAATTTTGTTGAATCTTCTATGGAGGTAGATTACATAAGAATGTTTCAATAACAAATTAGAAAAGTAGGTTAGGTCAGAAGACAAGTCTAAAAGACCTTTCCTTTTAAACAGAAAACAAATGAAAAAAATAGTTTTAATAGCATTTAGCATTGTTATGCAATTAGGGTATACACAGAACTTAGATCCCATAATTGAAGCTCGAGTTGATTCATTGATGACCTTAATGACCACTGAAGAAAAAATTGGTCAAATGAACCAATATAATGGCTTTTGGAATGTTACTGGTCCCGCCCCTAAAGAGGGTAACGCAGCTAAAAAATATGAGCATCTTAAAAAGGGCTTGGTAGGTTCAATGCTCAATGTAAAAGGGGTAGAAGAAGTACGTAAAGTGCAGCAAATTGCAGTTGAAGAATCACGTTTAGGTATTCCATTAATCATAGGTTTTGATGTGATACATGGGTATAAAACGCAAAGTCCAATTCCTTTGGCAGAATCTGCAAGTTGGGATCTAGAAGCCATCAAAGCTTCAGCGGCAATGGCAGCTGAAGAAGCTGCCGCTAGCGGTATTAACTGGACCTTCGCTCCAATGGTTGATATTTCAAGAGATGCGCGTTGGGGTAGAGTGATGGAAGGCGGCGGAGAAGATCCTTTTTTGGCAGGAAAAATCGCTTATGCTAGGGTAAAAGGTTTTCAAGGTAATGATTTGAGCGCTACCAATACCATTGCAGCATGTGCAAAGCATTTTGCAGGCTATGGCTTTGCCGAAGCGGGTAGAGATTACAATACCGTTGATGTGAGCACATCAACTTTATATAATACTATATTCCCTCCTTTTATGGCTGCTATTGACGCCGAGGTAAAGACATTCATGAATGGTTTTAATGATTTGAATGGTGTTCCGGCTACGGGTAATGCATTTTTACAACGTGATGTTTTAAAGAAAGAATGGAATTTCAACGGATTTATGGTTTCTGATTGGGGCTCTATTATAGAAATGGTCAACCACGGCTATGCGAAAGATGGAAAATCTGCCGCGGCCTTGGCAGCGAATGCCGGTTCTGATATGGATATGGAATCTTATGTATATGTTGAACATTTGAAAAATTTAATAGACGAAGGTGTAGTTTCAATCGAAACTATAAATGATGCAGCACGAAGAATTTTACGCGTAAAATTTGAGTTAGGCCTATTTGATGACCCGTATAAATATTGTAATGAGCAACGCGAAAAAGAGCTAATTGGCAGTGATAAGAACATCGCCATGGCGTTAGATATGGCCAAAAAGTCAATTATTCTTCTTAAAAATGAAAATCAGCTTTTACCTTTAAAAAAGACGGGAACTAAAATTGCCGTTATAGGCCCATTAGCTGATGATAAAAATAGTCCGTTAGGAAGCTGGCGTTTGGCTGCTGATGATAATTCAGCTGTTTCGGTTCTAGAAGGCCTTGAAAAGTACAAAGGCAATACCTTAAGTCATGAAGAGGGGGTACAATTTATAAAAGGCAAAGAAGCATTTGTAACTGAATTGGATATTAATACAACAGATTGCACCGGAATTGCTGAAGCGGTTGAAGTAGCAAAAAATAATGATGTGGTCATCATGGTTTTAGGCGAACATGGTTTTCAATCAGGTGAAAGTAGAAGTAGAGCTGATATTAATCTACCGGGTTTACAACAAGAATTACTTGAAGCGGTTCATGCTGTAAATAAAAACATAGTGTTAGTATTGATGAATGGTCGACCTTTATCTATTACTTGGGCTGATGAAAATGTACCTGCTATTGTTGAAGCTTGGCAATTAGGAAGTACAAGCGGTGATGCCATTGCGCAAGTGTTATATGGCGATTATAACCCAAGTGGTAAACTGCCTATGACCTTTCCTAGAAGTATAGGTCAGGTACCTCTTTACTATAATCATAAAAATACAGGTAGGCCTACCTATCCTGGATCTGACTTGGTATTCTGGACGCATTACACGGATGAAAAAAATACACCCCTCTATGAATTTGGTTATGGTTTGAGTTACACGTCATTTACCTATGATAATTTGAAATTAAGTGCTGATTCGATGGGTAAATCAGAGAACATTACCGTGAGTTTTAATTTGAAGAATACCGGAAAGTTTGAAGGTAAAGAAGTAGTTCAGTTATACATACAAGATCTTTTTGCGAGTAACACAAGACCTGTAAAAGAATTGAAAGATTTTCAACTGATTAATTTAAAAGCTGGAGAAACAAAAGAAGTAACCTTTACCATAGATACCAAAACCTTAGAATTTTACTCAGCCAATAATGTGTGGGAAACTGAGGTAGGCGATTTCAAGGTGTTTATAGGGGGTAGTTCAAATACAGTTTTAGAATCAAAATTTAGCGTGCTTGAATAATGAGATTAATCATCTATTTTTTATGTCTTCTAAATATTTTAGCTTGCTCAAATAGTGACCCTTTGTTATGGTCTGAGGAGTTTGATAAAGAGCAGTTAAATTTAGAAAACTGGAATTTTGAATTAGGCGATGGCTGTCCTGATTTATGCGGATGGGGTAATAATGAACCTCAAATCTACACCAAAGAAAACCACGAAATTAAAGACGGACGATTATATATAACGGTTAAAAAAGAAGGCAATACTTATTCTTCAACCCGATTAACTACCGAGAATAAATTTGAATTTCAATACGGTCGTGTTGAGGCCAGAGCAAAACTACCCACTGGCAAAGGTATTTGGCCCGCCATTTGGATGCTGGGTTCAAACCACCGTGAAGTAGGTTGGCCCTTATGTGGCGAAATTGATATACTTGAATATTTAGGTAGAGAACCTTCAATGGTGTTTAACTCATTGCATACGAAAGATAGTCATGGCAATACCATCAATACTAAGAAAACACGTATTGAAGATATTGAAAAAGGCTTTCATACCTATGTGGTCGATTGGTCGCCAACAAAAATCGATTTTTTGGTAGATGAGAAATTGCTGTATTCATTTAATCCTGAAGAAAGAACAGAAGAAGTGTGGCCTTTTGACCAACCTTTTTATCTCATTCTTAATAGTGCCATTGGAGGCAATTTTGGTGGTCATACAATTGATGATACTGCATTACCTCAAGAGTTTGTCATTGACTATATACGGGTGTATAAGAACTAATGCGGTAGCTTATTTTTTAGCAAACCGTAGATAAAAGTTCCTAAAATTGCGAAAGCTATAACCAGTATAATGCTAAAAGCACCAGTGCCTAGCAGAATATACATAGGCCCAGGGCATGCCCCTGCCAAAGCCCAACCTAAGCCAAATAGACTTCCGCCTAAAATATAGCGGGTAAAACTTTTTTCTTTTGCTGCCAAATGTATAGGTTCTCCTGCTGAGCTTTTGACTTTAAATTTTCTGAAAATCCAAAGAAATAGAATACCAAGACCAACAGCAGAGCCAATAATGCCATACATGTGAAAAGATTGAAATTTAAACATTTCAAAAATTCGATACCACGAAACGGCTTCTGATTTTACCAAAACAATTCCGAAAAAAATACCAACGAAAAGAAACTTTAAAAACTTCATATTTAAAATAAGATTGGAAAAATGAAATGAGTCATGATAAGGCCGCCAATAAAAAATCCGATAACCGCAATTAATGAAGGAAGTTGTAAATTACTCAAACCAGTAATGGCATGACCTGAGGTGCATCCGCCTGCATAACGAGTGCCAAAGCCCACTAAAAACCCAGCGATGGCCAACAATGAAAATCCTTTTAAACTTAATATCGCATCCCAATTATAAATTTCAGCTGGTAAAAGTGCTTCTCCCACATTTTGAAATCCTAAGGCATTTAAATCAGTAATAGTTTCTTGGCTCAAAGCAATAGAAGATCCATCTGATAAAAATTGAACAGCAATAAAACCTCCAATGATGGCTCCTAAGGCAACGGTTAAATTCCATTTTTGTGCTCTCCAATCAAACTTAAAAAAATCTGCAAATTTTCCTGCACCGCCAATTGAGCATAGTGTTCTAAGGTTTGATGACATTCCAAATGTCTTACCGAAGAATACTAAAATTGCCATAGTTATGGCAATTAATGGGCCCGAAACATACCAAGGCCAAGGTTGTAAAATAAAATCCATTTGAGGTAATTAATTAATATATGCGAAACTATTTAAAAAATGAAGAGCTAACAATGTTATCACTATTGTTTTTGATACACCACGCTTTGAATATTGGGTAAATCTTCACCAATAGTACGAGTAAGTGTGCTTCCATTCAGTACATAGGGTGTCGTTGTAAAGTTACCAAAGAGGGTAATTTCCCCAGCGTTAATATTCCAGTTACTGTTACTGGTTATAGGTTGCGAACAAGTAATAAAAAATAAGCCTCCGGTAATGTTTGTCACTTCAATTGCTGTTAGATTTAAAACATACGCACCATCATCTCTTAAAACCAAGTTGCCTGAAATGCAAGGCATTTCATTTAAAAGATTTGTTGAGGCCGTACCATCTTCATTTACATCTTGTGGCGGATTAACATTAAGCTCTGTTAAAACAAAGTTTCCTGAAGCGGCTTCTATCTCAGTAGGGCCATCATCAGCAGTATTATCAGAACACGCGTTAAGAAAAATTAATGCAAGTAAAAAGAAAAATCGTAACGCAAATCTAATTTCAATTTTCATAACAATAGCAATATACATTTTGAATTATACCGTAATTTACTGATTAATTTTTAAGTATAACTTGGTGCGATGCCTGCGGTACTTCTTATCTTTATCATGAGGCTAATTTTAACAAACAATGAAGTATCTTCTTTTTAGTGTTTTTTTCATCCTTATATTTTCTTGCTCGCGTACCTATGATGAAACCTATGTGTCTTTAAATGGGTACCAAATTGAAGATGGTTTTGAGCTTGAAGTTATTGCAGCCGAACCATTACTAGAAGCGCCAGTGGCAATTGATTTTGATAGTCAAGGCAGAATTTGGGTGGTACAGATGCCAGGGTATATGAATGATATTGAAGGTACTGATGAAGACAAACCAACGGGTAGTATTAAAATACTTAAAGATCAAGATCAAGATGGCGTAGCAGATCATGCACAAACTTTTTTAGATAGCTTGGTTATGCCAAGAGCTTTGGCTCATGTGTACGGCGGCTTGCTATATGCAGAACCTCCATTTTTATATTTTGTGGATATTGAAAATGATCAGCCTAAAAACCGCATTGTAGTAGATTCAATTTATGCGGCAGTTGGCAACCCTGAGCATCAACCTAACGGACTTCTATTAAATATTGATAATTGGATTTACAATGCAAAATCAAACTTCAGATACCAACGTAAAAATGGAAAATGGATTAAAGAGCCTACCACTTTTCGTGGGCAATGGGGTATTTCTCAAGATCATTTTGGGCGTTTGTATTTCAATAATAATTCACAACAATTATTGGGTGATTATGTACTGCCAAATCGCATGGTTCGCAATAAACATTTTACACCTAAAAAGAGTGTGAGCCAAATGTTGACGAAAGATCAACGGGTGTACCCACTGCAAACGACTGCTGTAAATCGGGGGTATGCAAAAGGGGTTTTAAATGCCGATAGTATGTTGGTAAATACAACCGCAGCAGCCGGTTTGCTGGTGTATAGAGGGGGTGCTTTTTCAGCGGACTATGATCAAAATGTTTTTGTGAGTATACCTGAAATAAATTCGATTAAAAGGAATGTTTTAAATTTTAATGGGATAAAAACCGAAGCAAAACAGGCCTATGAAGGTAAAGAATTCATAGCGGCATTAGATGAAGGTTTTCGACCGGTTAGTTTAAATAATGGCCCTGACGGAAGCATGTATATTGTAGATATGCATCGTGGTGTTATAGGGCATCACGCGTATTTGAGTCCGTATTTTAGACAAAAAACACTAGAAAATAGATTAGATACGGTAACCGATTACGGTCGTATTTTAAAAGTGAATAAATTGGGAGTGCCCGTTGATAAAGTACCCAATTTTGATGCGATTTCAGCAAAAGAATTGGTGGGCCTTTTACAGCATAAAAACGGTTGGGTGCGAAATCGAGCGCAACATCATTTGATTTATAAGAACAAAACCGAAATCATTCAAGATGTGAAAGCATTGGTTTTAAGTCTAGAAAATGAATGGGCACCAATACATGGTCTTTATGTTTTAGAGGGCTTAGATGCTTTAGATTTTGAATTCTTAACTGAAGTTGCTACCCGTGAATCTTCAAAAGTACAAGCCCATGCTTTGGTATTGTTAGAACAATTTGTATCAAAGGCAAACAGTACAAAAGCCGCGCAACTATTCAATCAATTGTTAGCTAAAAATGATCCCTTTTTAGATGTGTATTTAGCGAATACTATAGGTTCATGGCTTCAATTTGATGAGAGGCTTTTTACCAGTATGATTCTCGAACTATTAAAAAGAAAAGAAAACAATCAAATTCATTATGAGGCATTGATTAGCGGACTTAAAGGGTCAGAGACCCATATGATAAATAGTTTGAAAGATGTACATACTAAAGAAACAAAAGTGCTAAATGCTATGTTGACCAAAACATTGACCAATCAACAAACCAATAAATTAAATTCAATTTATACACGAGCCTATTTAAATGAAGATAACCGTACAGCAGGGGCAAAAATGTATTTTCAAATTTGTGCCTCATGTCATGGTAAAAATGGTTCAGGTATTGAAGGTTTAGCACCCCCGCTTCAAGGTTCTGAGTTCGTGGCTGATGGCGAAAAATTAGCACTCATTATTTTACATGGTTTGCAGGGTGCCATAACCGTTAAGGGCGAAACCTATAATTTAAATTTAGCCATGCCCGGTTTGATACGTAATGAGAGTATTTCAGACAAAGATATTGCTGATGTAATCGCTTATGTTTCAAATGCATTTTCTGATCAACCCGACTGGTTTAAAGAAGAACGAGTTACTGAATTACGTAAATTAGTGCCCAAAAGTGGGGCTGAATATACTGAAGAAGAATTACAACAACATTCAAAGAAATAAGATTAAAACTTTTTTTAAGCAATCAAGAATGATAATTTCATAAAATGGAAACTGGATCAACCCTAGCGCATTTAGAAAATTTGAAACGCAAAGTTTTATCCTATACCCAGGTAAGCACTGATATTTTAGAACATCAAATGCAATTCTATACCCGATTAGATCTAAAAAAAGGTGAAACGTTAATTAGTCCGGGTCAATTGGTAAAACACTTTTACTATGTGGCTGAAGGCTGCATTTATTATTTCAAAGTAGAAGATGGCGAAGAAAAGGTTTTAGAGTTTTATACTGAAGATGTCTTTTTTACTGATTTACCGGCCTATGTGAATGAAGCGCGATCAAATTATTATTTAAAAGCTTCTGAAAATTCTACTGTATATGCCGTAACAAAATCTGATGCTGAAAATTCTTTTAAGACCTCACATGATTTAGAACGTTTTGGGCGCCTATCAATGCAAGAAGCCTTCATGAAAATACTTACGCGAGTAGAGCGTTTAAGCAGCCGTTCAAATGAAGAACGTTATTTGAGACTGCTTGATAAAAGACCTGATTTGTTTCAGCGCGTACCGCAATATCTCATTGCTTCCTATTTGGGTTTAACTCCTGTGGGACTCTCAAAAATTAGAAAACGCCTAGGTAAAGGATAGGTTTAGAAAGTTTAAATATAGAATTATTCTGCCCGTCCTATTTCATCAATCATGTTAATTGGGTTGGGGTTTTGTCTTTTCCAAGTTTTTTCAAGGTATACATAGAAAAGGTAACAACACAAAATCCCGAATGGTAACATTACAATGCCTAAAATGGTATCATTTACACCATCTATAGCCCCTGGAGAAACAAGTTCAACTATAATCCCTAAAATAATTCCAAAGAAAAATATTCCACCATAATAAATGATTATGCCTAAAATAGCATAACCCCATTTACTTTTTTCAAATTCTTCGGCTAATTTGTAAAAATATTTTCCGATCCAGTAGAGTAAAATTAATCCTAACATAATTTTTGTTTTAGGTTGAAGCTAGTATCAAACGTGTAGAAAGGCTATTTCATTGTAAATGAAACAGCCTTTATGTATCTAATTCTAGTTTTCAATTAAACCCTGACCTTCAACCCATGGCGCTCCAGCATTCTTTAAATCACTCGCCAAAGACGGAAGCGTGGTGCTCACAATAGGTTCTAGTTTTGCTTTTACCTTTTTCAATTGACTTTGAACTCGACTTAAGAAAGCTTTATGTTCATCAGTGGGTCCATACGTGTTGCCTAGAGCACGCCAGCCAATTGAACTACCATCACTAGCCGTTGGATCTGAGCGCTCGCCAATTTCATTTTTGATTGAATTGCCATGCAATTCTTTATCAATATCTAATAAGGCAATTTTAGTTTCATTTAAACGCGTATATAGGTCATTTGTAGGGGCACTTGCTTTATCTAAAGCGCGAAGCATGGCATCTACAGTTTTTTGACTCGTAGCTAGCGCAATATTAGTGGCCGTCAGGTCTTGTTGAAATGCAAAAGCTGCATCTCTAAAACTATTTATTTCATTAAACGGTTTTCTTGGTAAAACTCCTTCAAATAAAGCTTCTACTTTAAAAGTTTCAGGGGCTTGTAATACGGTATCGACACCGTTCATGCGTTTTACCAAAGTAACGGTATAGTCGCCAGGGGTTACCATAACTCCTCCACTTCTAAAACCACGTCGCCTTCTCGGGGTTTGCAAACGCTCTCCGCCCTTATTGGGGTAGGTTAAGCTCCAATTCACTCTGTTAAATCCTTTTTTGTTGGTACCTTTTACGGTATTCACAACCTGACCTTGTGCATCTTTCACGACTAATAAAAGGGTCGGTCCGTCTTGTCTTTTTTCTTCCTCAAGGGCATCCCATCCCGGAAATTTTGCACTGCCCTTTTTTTCTTGTTCTTTTCTAAGGTCTTTTTTTGATTTAATCTTATCTGCTAAATAATAGGTAAAATTCGCACCAAAAGGCGGATTTTTAGCAATCCATTCTGCATCGCCCTGACTACCCACACGATTATGCTGACGATACCAATGTGCTGTTTTTACTGGAAACAAAGTAGCTTCAGTAGAAGCCATACTTTTTGTAAACATTCGCAAAGGCGTAATATCATCTAAAATGAATATACCACGACCAAAGGAACCAGCGACCAAATCATTTTCACGTCTTTGAATGGTAATATCTCGAATAGGAATGGTGGGCATTCCGTCAGCTAATTCCACCCAATTTACACCCCCATTTGATGTGAAATACACTCCAAATTCTGTGGCCGCAAATAAGAGGTCTTTTTTAACATGATCCTGTACCAATCGCCATATCAAAAGCTTCTTGGGTAAGTCGCCATTAATTATTTTCCAGGTTTTGCCCTTATCGCTACTTTTAATGATATAAGGTTTGTAATCGCCATATTTGTGATTGTCTAAGGCAGCGTACACTACATTAGCATCAAACAAATCAGCACGTACATCATTTACAAAGGGAGTTGAGGGCAGCCCTTTAATCGAATTCAAAGAGAATTTTCTCCAATTTGCGCCCGCATCTTCGGTAACTTGTATTAAGCCATCATCAGTTCCAGCATAAAGCAAACCTTCTTGTTTAGGCGATTCGGCCAATGATGTAATGGTATTGTAATTTGACATGGCTTTCACATCCCAGGCATTATCCCAACTTTGTGTGCTTCCGTAAAACGGAAAAGTCATCCGGTCTTGATTCAAGGTTAGATCACCCGAAATTGGTTCCCAACCATCGCCTCTATTTTCAGATTTCCAAACGCGTTGTGAGGCAAAATATAAGCGCTTTGGGTTATGTGAACTAACCACAATTGGCGCATCCCAATTAAAACGTTCATGCGGATCACCCTCTCTAGCCTGGGGTTGAATAAAAACGGTTTCTCTTGTTTTATGATCAATACGCCATAAGGCCCCTTGTTGAAACTCACCATAACTCAGATTCGGGTTTCCGGGTTCAGTAGCGGTTTGCGCTCCGTCGGCTCCTAAAGTTTTCCACCAATCTGCACTGGCAATACCGTCAGAACTAATGGTTCTTGAAGGGCCTGCATGCGAGCCATTATCTTGCGTGCCGCCATATACATTGTAAAAAGGTTGGGCGTCATCAACCGCAATTTTAAAGTACTGCGTAATGGGTAAGTTGCGCACATATTTCCAACTTTCTGTATGGTCAAAACTTTCATACAAGCCACCGTCAGTGCCAATTAACAGATAATTTGGATCTGATTTCTTAAACACTAAAGCATGGCTATCACTATGTTGATTTGATCGTTTCATATTGGTAAAGGTCTTGCCATGATCCGTAGAAATTAAGGCACTATTATTCATAAAAAAGAGCGTGCCTTCATGGTGTGGCGAAGCAATAAGTTCTTGATAATAATGCGGACCTGTACCACCCGCAACTGCATCAGATTGTTTAACCCAAGATTCACCGCCGTTGGTAGTCATATAAACCCCACCTTTGGTGCGATCTAATTCTAGTGCCGCATAAATAACCTTCGGGTTAAAAGGCGACATTGCCAAACCTGTTTTACCCAAATTTGATTTCGGAATACCGTTTTTAAGGGCCTGCCATGTTTCGCCGCCATCGGTACTTTTATGAAGTCCGGATCCTGGACCACCACCCAAATACCCGGCCACGGTTCTATGACGTTGCCAAGTGGCCGCGTATAAAATATCAGCATTCGTAGGATCGATAAGCATATCAGTAGCACCTACCCATGCGCTATCACCTAAAGTGCGTTTCCAAGTTTTACCGCCATCTATTGTTTTATATACACCGCGATCGCCACCTTTACTCCATAACGGACCTTGAGAAGCGACCCAAACGATATTTGAATTCTCAGGATGCACAATAATCTTAGATAAATGTTCAGAATTTTTCAATCCCATATTTTTCCACGATTTGCCGTTGTTGTGACTGACATAGATACCGTCGCCAAAACCAGCATGACGCCCTCCTACATTTTCGCCAGTACCCAACCAAATGGTACTGGGTTTATTAGGATCAATAGTAATACAACCCGTAGAATACACTTTTTCGTTTTCAAAAATGGGTTTCCAAGTAGTACCCGCATTCATGGTTTTCCATACCCCACCAGAGCCTACTGCGACGAACCAAATGCTTTCATTTTCAGGATGTATGGCAATGTCTGCTATACGCCCCGACGTCATCGCCGGACTAATATTTCTAAATTTTAAACCGTTGTACGGATTTTTAGATTTTTTTTGAGCGTTTACAGTTGTTGTGCTACAAATCGTGAATGCACAGAGCAAGACGAGGTATACTAATTTTTTCATTTTCAGTTGGGTTTAGTTGTTATTAGTAGTACGCCTTTAAAAAAGCGTAACCCTTAAAATTACAAAAAATAAGAGAGTTGGGGTAATTGATTCTTTTTGAGTTGCAATGATATAAGGGACACAACTTTCTGTAATAAACATTTATTTAAACAGAAGTACATACGCCTTAAAATTCAGTGTTGCACAGTTAGCAAACAATTTCATATCCCCCTATTTTGTAAACTCTTTAATATCTACCGAAGGGTCATAATCATGATTCGTTTTGATGGAATGTAGCTCGCTTCTTTCATCTTTAGACCTAATTATCGGAAAGAGGAGTTGTACATACCAGGGTTCTTTTATTTGATTCCATGCGCCAAATTTGGAAGGGTATTTTCTTGTGATCTTAGCCGTACCAAAAATAATATCCCAAATAAGAAGAAGGTTTCCATAATTACCATTCGGGTGTGAAACTCCGTCCTCCGCAGTTAGCCCATGATGCGCATAATGCGTACTTGGTGTTGAAATCGTCCGTTCAATAACCCAGGCTAAAGGACTTAAAATTTTATAGCGATACAAAAACTGATCCCATTTGGTTTCGCTATGTGCTGATATGATGACCACTAATTTTAAAGGAAGATAAATGAGGTAGACATAGCCCATGCCTAAATAAATTAAAATGGCTGAAAACCATATGCCGGGCATCAATGCATAATATAATACGGCATTTCGGTAGGTTACGAGAACACCCATTTCTTCAACCACATGATGCGGTCGATGCAGCTTCCACATTTTTTTATTGACATGCGAGAATCTATGCCACCAATATTGCGTCATATCGTCTAAGACAAGAAATGCTAAAATTTGCCACCATATTAAAGCGTCAAGAAAATAATCTTCAAGAGCTGGAAAAGCAAAACCCATGATCCAAAAAATAAATAGAAATATAGCAGGTTGTATCAAAGTAGGCAGGGTAATGAGACTGCCTAACTCTATGGTAAAATCATTTTTTGACCTTTTATCATCAAAATACAATCCGCCAAAGGCTTCAATAATGCCTAAAACCAGCAATGCCGTGACGGGTATAAGTTTGCTTATAGTTTCTTGTTCCATATAAATAATTGTGGGTCTTTATTTTATGAGCAAGGTTCGGTTTTTGTTCAATCAGACGTATTTTTATAGGTAGGCTATTTGCTCGAACTACTTTTTGTCACAGATTAATACATATTTATGGCACCCTACTAATTTAAATATTCCATTTAAAACCAACAGCCTTTTCTGAAACTTCCCATAGCTTTTCCATGACCGGTTTATCTTTTGCATGTGGCGCTAATTTGCATTCGCCAACGGGTCCTGTGAAATAATTTCTTCCTGTAGGACCATAAAAACCAGCTTCATCAAGCTGAGGTTCTGTAGCGCACATTAACATAGGATAAGCACCTTTCTCCGCTGATTGCACGAACGGAGTTAATTTCATGATTTGCCAAATGAAGCGAGTTAGCAAACTACCACTAGTTCTGATAAGTGATGTGCTAGAAGCTCCTGGATGACATGCATAGGATTTAACTTGGGCTTTGCCTACTTTTTTGAGGCTGTCTTGTAATTCATAAACACACATAATCTGAGCCAATTTACTTTGGCTATATACCCCATTCGGACTGTATTTCTTATCCCAGTTCATATCATCAAACTGAATGGTTTTAATGCCCATTTTATAGCCTTCACTTCCTACAACTACGATGCGTCCTTTTGATGCCTCGATGCGCGGATAGAGTATCCCTTGCAATAAAAAATTACCATAGTGGTTTACACCCAGCTGGCTTTCAAATCCATCAACGGTTAAAGTTTGTTTGGGTACTTGGGCAATGGCCGCATTACAGATTAAGGCGTCAATTTGTGGTATCGTTTGAAGTACTTCTTCGGCTGCTTTTTTTACAGAAGCTAAAGAGGCCAAATCCATATCTATATTAGAAACAGCAATGTCATTACCAAGCTCATTTTTCAATATTGAGATAGTGTTTTCTGCTTTTTTTGGATTACGATTCAGCATGACCACTTTTGCCCCCTTTGAAAGCAATATTTTTGCTGCTTCAAATCCTGTACCGCTGGTAGTGCCAGTTATTAGGTATGTTTTGCTATTTAAATCTCCTAATCGTTCGGGCGTCCACCCTTTTTTTCCATATTGATTTGTTTTCATATTCGTCTATTTATTTGGGGCCATAAAGCGCATATAATTCAGGTAAAAAACTTGCGAGTTGACTATACTCTGTGGCACAATGAAAGGCCAATTCTTTTGGGGCATTTGCCGGTAGGGATTTTTTCTTCACAAACCTATTATCCGCAAAGAAAGCAGCCAGACCTATTCCGCCAGACATCGCTTCTAAATCTCGAGCCATCCAAAATCTACTTCGCATTTCAACGCCGCCAGATACTGGTCTCACATAATGTATCATATCCGTATGCTTAAATATACCGTTTGGCAGCCCAACGCGTACCGCAGTAATGGATGTTGAATCAGGTTCTTCTTCAAAACCAAATTCAGTTGGGGGTACAAAATCTAATCGTATTTGACTCACACCAAGACCCACGTCTTCAACGGGAAATCTACTTTTTCCCCAGCTTCCCTTCTTGTTCGAATATTCTGCACCGGGGGTTTCAATTTCAGCCATCGCATAATGCGCCCCAGGGTACCAAATTTTGTATCTGATGGCTTCTTTTTGTTGTGCCCAAACAAACCACCAGTCGAGCATTTCTGCCGTAGCGCCCGGAAAGAAGGTTTTTACCGCTACATAACCCGAACCATCCTCTAAGGTACACCATCCGTTTTCAACTTTTTGATACCCCGGTTTTGATAAATCAAGCCGATTTTCCCACTTTAAAATATCCGAAGCTGCCATAGGGCCACTATTAAGGGCAGAAACAACTTTCGAATCTGGTTTATTGGTCTGATACCAATACTTTGCGAGTGGATGTTTTTTTTCTTTTGCCGTTAAATAGGCATGCCAATTTTCTTTTGGCAATTCAGGTGGCTTTCGATAATCAAATACATAAATCAGTAGTCCTATTATAAGAAATAATACTACTGCGTAGCGCACTATACGTTTTAAATTTCTTTTCATTTTCGTTGGTTTAAAATCTTATTCCTTCACCAAAATTATATAGGGGATCTGTAGAATCATAAGGCACATCTTCTTTCTGATTGCGAACGGCTTCAACTGACGAAGGCAATTCAAAAGGCAATTTGCCGCTGGGTTGAAATTGACCAAAAATCAATTCTAAAATTACCGCATCGCTGCAGTCAAAATCTGCGATTAATCCTTGTGAGGCGGCATTGATTTCTGGAATCACAGCTGGGCGCTCTAAATTCATAACGGTTATGGTAGGTTTGGTTTTAATCAATTCTAAATGTTCTGATAACTCATCTTCATTAAAATGCAGCCTTCCTTGATGAAAAAATCGTTCTAAAAGATAAGTATCTCTTGGGTCATAGGGTGTATTTAATTTTAAAATAATGTGATCCGCATCTTCAGGATTCGACACCAGCGTTGAAAACTGCGCTGCGATTTCTTCGTCAATACCTTCCACATATAGTTGTACACCTTTTTTCAAGGGGAGTAAATTCTCTTCATTTTTGAGTAATACCAACGACCTGCGTTGTGCCTCAACTGCTTTTTGGTTGATGGTTGGATTATCAAATACTGAAAAATTCTCAGTATCAACATACGGATTGTCAAATAGACCCAAACGGAATTTATCCTTCAATACTCTTCTGACGGATACATTGAGTCGCTCTTCTGATAGTTTGCCTGATTCTACCAAATCAATAACCCAGGTTGGGGAGGCCTCGCCACCAAACATATCAACACCAGCGTCTAAGATTTTTGCAGCTCTCTCTACTTCTGATAAATGTTCTACTCCGAAAGCGGCAGCAGGTTTTGCTGGACTATCAGTGACCAAACCCCAATCGGAACAAACTACACCATCAAAACCGTACTTTTCACGTAGCAGACCAGTAATAATTTCTTTATTATACCCAAAGGCAACATCTTCACTCGTTTGCCCTACAGGTACTCCATAATAGGGCATAATTTGAGCGGTATTGGCGGCAAAGGCTCCTTTTTCAAAAGGAATAATATGATAATCAAAGTTATCGCCAGGATACACTTGGTTCGCTCCATACGGAAAATGGGCATCTTCGCCATCTTCTTGCGGACCACCGCCTGAAAAATGTTTGGTCATACAAGCCACGCTATTGGTGTCTATACTATCACCTTGAAAACCCAAAATGTAAGCCTTGGTCATTTTTGCACTCAGTTCGGCATCTTCTCCGAAGGTGCCATTTATTCTTCCCCATCTCGGTTCCGTAGCCAAATCGGCCATAGGCGATAAGGCGACCCGAATACCCAAAGCCTTGTATTCTTGTCGTGCAATATCTCCAAATTCTCGCATAAGAAGTGTATCGCCAATGGCTGCAAAACCTAAAGGCGAAGGCCATTTTGAAAAGAAGGGTGTTGGAATTGAAGCCCCGGCATTTTCATGAGCGCTATGCCGTGGGTCTGAAGCAATAGTTACCGGAATGCCTAGGCGTGTTCGTTCTGCTAGTTTTTGAATATTGTTGTTCCATAGGGCCATCGATTTTGCCGAGGTCGACTGAATAATATTGAAGTGATTCATTTTTTTCTTGGCAACTAGGGCACTGTTGGCTTCTAAAAAGAAGCTAATCGGGTCACTAATACTAGGTCGTTCTTGAATGGTACCATCATCATTCATACCTATCAAAGTAATAAAAAGCAAACCAGCTTTTTCCTCAAGACTCATAAAGTCAATTAAATTGCTGATGCGTGTATCAATCGGTTTTCTAGAGTCTTCATAGGCGTCTAATTTGCCGTTTTTGTTTAAATCTCTATAGGAATAGCCATTAGAATTTAAGGTGGGTGCTTCGTTACCCAAGAGTTTCATGTTGGCAGCGTTGGCACGATTCCATTTAATCAAAAAGAAAATTGTGGTTATAATTATGATGGCAAGAAGACCAAGAAAGCCATAGCCTAAAATTTTTTTTACTTTTTTCATGCGGAATTTTCAATTAGTGATATCCGCTAAATTTAGAATAAATTCTTTAATAACAAGTAGAGTTTTTTTTTGATGCTAATATTAAACGGAGAATAGCTAATAATTAGCCTTCAAGTTCTCATAATGATGCTCCGTATGATAGGAATTCTGCAGTTCCCAGCACTAGTGGAGTGTCCTTCCTCCTTCTTCCTTCCTCTTTTTTCTAAAATCTCACATCTAAAATCTAACATCTAATAGTTAGCTTTCAAATTCTCATAATGATGCTCCGTATGATAGGCGTTCCACATCAAGATTTCTCGTATGGTCATTCTTCCTAAAAGCGGGTGTGGTAACAAATAGGTATCCAAATCTTTATCACTCCATTTTTGAAGCTTTTTGAGCAGTTTGGTTTTTTCGTTATCCAATTTCGAGATAAAGGTGTTTTTATTAGCCAATGTTATGGTAGGCATTTTTTTCGAGATAGGGGAAACCGCTCCCGGATTCGCAGCCAATTTGTCTTGGTATTTTTTAACCACTTCGTTATAGCTTCGATTCTCCCGATTATTGGTACCAAATTTATATTTCAAGTAAAACTTAGGCATACTCAAGCCCTTGTTCAATGCTTTTTCACTTTGAATCAAATGCACTACATGCTCCCCAGTATTCCATTTATTTTGAGGGCCTTTGGGCCAATTTTCCTCAGGCTGATTTTTAAGCCATTCAAATAAAGTTTGATGTTTTTCAACGTTAATCGAACTAATGTCTTTTTTTGTCATAATTGAACTTATAGACTCAAAATGTAAGGAATTTTTAAATTACCAAGAAATTAACATCCCTCCTCAGGAGGCCCCGAAGCTTCGGGAGAGGGAGGACTTTTTCCAATAACCCCAAGCCCACAACTTAAAACTCAACACTTAGAACTTAAAACTTGGAACCGCCAACTACTCATTTAGAAATGTAATGGCATAATCATCATACCAGAATTCAGCGCGTAGCCAGAGTTTTTTTCCTTTTTCATCACATCTATAGCTTTTTCTAGTATTCGGAAAAGTCACTCCTTCTGCCTTTGTAGTGGACTCATTTACGATTAACGCATAGGTAGGTTCGTGATACACCATTGAGCTTTTAAAGGCACTGCTGTTTTTGTCGAAATGATACCACCATACGTCTTGGGTAGCGTGATTTTGGTATTTCTTTGGTTCATAGGTCGCATTGATGGTATGTACCGTGTCAATGGTATTTAGAGACTTTAACCCCTCATAGCTGAGCAGAGTGCCCTTATCTAAAAGTTTAAAAGGCATGCCTATGACATACATGGCACTGTTCACTGATGCTTTAACTTTTGCACCTTGATCAATAAGGTTTCCATTTTTAAATTTTTGAGAGATAGTATCATTATGCAGAATCAGAAAGCTATCCTTTTGAACCACCCATGCTATTTTTATGCTTTTGTTAGGCCGTAATTCATAGTGGTGGCGTTGGGTTACATCAGATTCCACCTCGCCATTCTCTAAGAGTAGTCTTGATTTTTTGGTATAAGTCAGGGTGGCAATGTTTTTCCAATTTTCAATGGTACCAGCGGTTTTTATGGCACTTTTAACTACGTCTGAAGCTGTTATTTCTTTTGGAGTAGTCTGGCTATTTTTCGTTTCATTTGAAAATTTACAGGATGCCAGTACGAAAGCAAAAATGCAAATGATTACTATTGATACAAACGAAGGTGGAAGGTTATTTTTCATAAGGTCTTTATTTTAAAATCTATTCAGCTGATTGCAACCGTTCTAATTCAGAACAGCATTTGTTGACTAGCTCAATTTAGCACTTTTTGACTGACCGCTAGCGCGAGCATCATGCTCGTGCCCGCAAAGTTTTTAAGCTCTTTTTTTTATCTTGTATTCAAACTGCAATACCCTTAAATTCCATAAGGTTAAAGTCTGTAATGCCCTTATTTTTTCATTCTCTGAACTAACTACTAGTTTATCTTGAAATGACTTGATAAATTTAGTCCATAATTTTCCTTTAGAATCATTGAGCAAAAAGTAAAAACCACTATCTCCGATTTTTCTTCCTGATGAGTTTAAAATCAGCTCGCCTTTTTTACCAACTTCTGGGTTTAAAATAACGGTTGCATTTCCATTTGGTAACGGAAATATAGCTTTTATACAATTCTGGCCACTAGGAATGGTACAAACTTCATAAACACCAGAATATACAACTTGCTCAGTTTTTTTAAACCTGCGTAGCCATATGGTACGTTGTACCTCTTTTGTTGTTTCATCTAACAAATGAATAATTTCACTTTCTAATGATTTCGACTCATTACGGTTGTTCATGGGAATATTTAACTGCTGAATACGATTGCTAAATAGTATTTTTAACAGCCCACCAAATATTTTAAATACGGGATTCCATTTGACTTTTAAATCAAAATCATAATTACTGGTATTTTCATAAAAGTCAATTACATTTTCAGATAGTTTATGTAGTTCTTTTTCTGGTAAGTTTAGTTGGTTTATAGAATGTAATAAACCTTTGTCAAGCTGTTTTCTGTCTATTGTTAATTGTTCATTTTCTGCTAATTGCTGTATAAACTTTTGACCAATACCTTTGGTTTCTCCAAAAGGACCTAATAACCATTCACTTTCATGCTTGTCAATTTTTTTTCCGAACAGAATAACCCATTGTTGGGTAATCCAATCTTGAAAATTTTGTTTTAAAGGTGCAATTGCCATTTACTTATTTCTTAGGCCTAGAATGAAGTTGTCTTGTCCTTTCCATACTCCAAATTCAGAAAGAGGCTTAAAACGTAATGTAGTAAATTCAAAATGGAAAGGTTTTCGAGCTCTTTCCTTCATTGCATTTGAATGTCTTTTGGGTTTAGGCATCGTACTATGACCGTGAACCATATTGGTCATTTCTTTCTCAGTTTTCCAGATAGAAAAGGTAGATACAGTATTTGGAAATCGAATAGATGCTAATGAAAGTATAGTACCTGAATGGTCACGAACTAATTTTTCTACAGGCCTTCCCCAGCGCAAGAATCTCGGAATAGCAAAAGGTTTCATTCTTGCGATAGTAACAGCAACAACATTAGAAGATTCGTTTTCTAATGGAGCCTTATGCTCAGGTATTTTGAATCCTTGAATTTTACCCCATTCTCTAATAAATAATAAACGTGTATGCCAACCTTTTGACAAAATTTTCCCGAATTTATTTTTCTCTAAATACACCTCTAAATCTTTTTCGTGCTCCCATTGTGCGAAAACGGCAACTTGATGTATTAAAATTCTTTTCGATGATAATATTGGAGAACCTAAAGTCATCGCCGACATATATTCAGCATGAATGAGACCTTTAGTGTTCTTTGAGATTGGACTTTTAAATATTCCTTTTATAGCCAATGAAAGCGGTAGCTTGACAAGATGATAAGAGAATATGCTCATTGAATTTTATTATGAAACTTGTAGTTTCTGCACATACAACCAAGATACTAAATATTTGAACGCTTCCACCAGCCTGCCTTGCCGCCAAGCAGGTTTGCAAGTGGCGGCCTCAAACTTGCTCACACGGCTTGGCACTAATCACACTTGTCCGACTTTCAGGCGGAGACTAGCGGGAGCGGGGGGACAAGTCTAATTTGTGAAATAATCAAAATATAATTTACTTAAATCCTCATCGTATTTATTCCCTAACTCTTCCTTTAATTTCGCTTTTATTTTATCATCTTTTGCTAATCTTTTTAAAACGACTTTTGATTGATTTTCAAGTAACCAGTAAATATTAAATTCGTCCGTTAGAAAATATGTATCTAGGTTTAATATAAAGTTATAATAAGGGTTAAATTGTTTTACTTTTTTGATGGTATCATTGTTTAGAATTGATTTGTCGTTTATTATGTAAATAATTGTGACTAACTTATTTAAAGGGCCTCTAAATTTTGAAGCAACCCCTGTATTTTTGCTTACGTTTTTAAATAAAATAGGAGGCTTAGCACTAATTGTTTTTTCATGAAATTTTATATAATTCTGAACATATAATTCTGTTATTTGAAGCATTTCGCAAATAATTGATTGGTAAAATAATTCACTGTTAAAATTGCTATCCAATGATTTTTTAATTGTTAATCCAAGTAGATTTTTATGATTTTCGGATAGTGTATCCTTTAATGCCGATAAGATACCAAACTCTGAGCTATCGGTAACAGTTTGAAAAATAGCATTTAATAACCTTTCATTAGATTTATTAAACGTATATTTTTTTTGTTTTAACGTGTAAATAGCATTTGTAATTAGATAGCCCTTTGTAAGTTTTTTGTCAATTAAAGTTTTTATTAAATCTAGTATTTGTGTGGTTTTAAAAGATTTTGATTTCCTTAATAAAGGATGAGCCAGATTTGATAATTCATGTACTGAGAAATCTAATTTTCCTAT